>CAYYBZ010000068.1:8068-8318 GCA_964470285.1 uncultured Oligoflexia bacterium | reverse complement strand
TCGTGGTGATTACTTATTATTGCATGATCCCAGGCGGTATTTATTTTAATTTTTATAGGATTTTCATCACCGTAAATGGAATAGAGTTTCTCAATCTTAAGCAGTTGCCTCGATAGTTTTTTACACCCCTTTTTGAGTTCGGGTCTTGAAGCATAGTATCCCATCCAGTAAGGATTAAAATCGAGCTTTAAAGTGGGAAGCTTGTCTTTATGGCATGCGACTAGATCCATATAATCGTCTAGTCCCGCAA
>CAYYBZ010000068.1:0-8058 GCA_964470285.1 uncultured Oligoflexia bacterium | reverse complement strand
TACGTACGTGCCTGTTTTTTCAAAATAGTGGGAATTATGCCTGTCAGTAAGCTCGTATAAATTGTCTATCGGCGGATTAAAATCGAGACCTATCGGGCAGAAAAGATACGGTGTTTTTGAAAGAGGCTCGAGTTGTTTAACAAATGAATTTACTCTTTTTGCTACGTGCCTTTTGGATCTGACGGGAGCCCCTAATAGAAGTCCCATCCACTTAACAGGACCTACAAAGACGATATTGTCTCCCTGGAAATATGTGAAAGGGTTCCAGTGGGTTAAAACTTCCGATCCGTCTATGCTTTTCCAGATAAAATCCACTGTCTTTAACTCTTTTTGGAGAAGCCAGGCGTTTGATGCCGGTCTTGGGTAATACCAGCCGGGTCTGAAATCAGTTGCAGGGAATGCCATTCCGTCTATTCTTGTGATAGCCGTATATTCTACTCCCAGGGATTTTAAAATTGAGGGCAGGGCCGGCGAGTTGCCGAATCCGTCGGGTAAATAAGCAATTTTCGGTATCTGAGTCATTCCGTTTTCCAAAAGCCAGCTTAATCCCCGAAGATAATCTCTTATTATAAGTTCTGTTTCGGGAAGGTTTGTGTCCGGAGTTGTCATTGCGCTTCCGGTTAAACGCATTCTTCCCGAGTTAATGAGTTCTCTAATTTCATCGCGCTTTTCAGGGCATTTTTCCCAGTACATCTTTAAGAAAAATACGCATTCAATGGAATAGACCCTTAAAGGTTCTTTTTTGAGCTGTTCAATTGCTGTGTCGAGAATGGGCTTAATTCTCATTTTATAATATTCTTCAGATGTCCATATCCAGTTGGGGTCCCAATGAGAGGTTTCTCCGAAGATCAAAACTTTTTTAGCGGAAGAGGGAATACCGAGTTTTCTTCTTAATATTTGCTCCTGTTTATCTTTTCTTTTCATTTGTAAGATACAAAAAATTAAAAAAAGAATATTAACATATTAAACCCTTAGATGTCCCATTTATGGTTATAAGGTGTCACGCAAGAACAAGGCAAAGACAAAAAGATAAATAAATACAACATGTTGCATTAGAATGCTTTGCAAAATAATGGTGTTTTTATTTAATGAGAGGTTGTATTTCTTTGAACTCCGGGGTTCCCGATCTCTTAAGCCACTGAAAGATTACAGTTTCCATCGGTGAGATTATTGCTCCGGCCTGTCTCATGGTAGAAATTGCCATTTGCTTGTTTTTTTTATGTCTGGAGCCGACACAGTCGGAAACTACGTGAACAGAATACTTTTTATCTAATAAATCAATTACAGTTTGAAAAACGCAGACATGGGCTTCAATTCCCGTAACAACAATATGCGTTCGCTTATAATCGTTAAGAACGCTTAAAAATCTTTGTTCTCCACAGCAGCTGAACGTGTCTTTTACAACTGGTTTTTGATAGCCTGATTTTTCCTGAAGGAGTAAGGCTGTTTCACCCAGTCCCTTGGGGTACTGTTCAGTTATCAACATGGGAATACCAAGCCTTTTGGCCGCCTGAATTAGTATAGAAGTTTTCTTTTTTAATTCGGCATTATCTTTTATGTGCGGAAGAAACTTTTCCTGAATATCTATGACAAGCAAAATACTGTTTTTTGGATTCAGTATGAATTTATCTGTTCTCATATAAAGCTTTCTCCCGAATAAAAACAGGCAATAATATTCCACTGGTTCAGTAAAATGTCAAACAGATATAATATTGTATTTGATTCAGGTTACGATTATTATAGCAGCCATTAAATGAACTGCGAATTTACAGGTTAAGGAGGTATAGAATGTTTGAATTTAATGTTGCCGTCGGATGGAGTGAAATTCTAAACGGGGCAAAAAATGCCAATAAAACAGTTGTAGTCAATCTTAAAACCGGCCCGGCCTATAAGGGTAAGGTAAAAGATGTCGGGGATCATTCCATAGTATTGACAGAGCTTTCTGAAAATACTTTTTCAGATGTGATTTTCAGAATAGACGATATAGTTTCGGTTGAAGCTAGAATAAGATAAAAAAGAGCCTGCCCTCTTAAAAGGGCAGGCCTTCTTATCATTTATTATTGCTGCCCTCCTTCTTTGCGCTGTTTTCTTTTCTTTAAATAGTTGTAGATCAAATAAATTACTGAAAGGAAGAAAGCAAAGAATGAAAGTTTTGTAATAAAAGAAATTCTTAGAATCGTAAGTGAGAATATCCAGAAAATCCCCAGAAAAATAGCCGCGCTTCTTGGTGAAACATGCTTTGCAATATTTTTCTCGTAAGATTTTTTAATTCTATCATATCTTTTGTCCCTGTATTCATCTGCCATCATCTGTTCGTTCCCGGGTTTGCCCGGAACTGAAGAGGGCGCGTAAATTTTCGCTTCTTTACTCAGTAAGCTGTAATCGAGGTGCCTTTTACCTATTCCAAAAAGAGGCCTTAGTCCCTGGGCAATCATTTCCTTTTCCATTGCCTGTTAAAAGCTCCTGGAATTTATCCCAGGGCAGGCTCACTTTTCCTTCAGAGTCTTTAATGATTTTTTCTTTTTCGGCCCGGGAAACAGCGGCAGTAAAGATGAGTGAAAAGAAAAGGACAGTGGTTAATAGGATCTTGGCTCTCATTGTTCACCCCCGTTTGAGTGTTGTTAGATTTGAAAATATTAGCATAGATAAATCATTAGAGCTTTATTTTTTCTTCTTTTCATATATGATTAATTTCTAATAAAAATGTTCCTTAAGGAGTCATAAATGCGCAAAGATAATCTAAAAAGAAGCTTAACCGGCCTTATTTTAGTGATTTTGGCCCTTTCAATAATGCTCCTAATGGTTAAATGCGGTCTTGAAGAAACGATTACCGATAAATTCTCAAGGTCTTACAGTACGTATTTAAAGGACTGTGCTGTGTGCCATGCTCCGGGAACAAGCACTTTTCAGGATGTGGACCTTGATATGAGTACCGAATCAGCAGCAAAAGCGTCGTTAAAATCGGCCGCTAATATACCGGGTAAGCCCGACTGCACCGGGCAAAGATATGTCATAGCCGGAGACGTTGCAGGCAGCATGCTAATTGCTATCTTAGATGAAAATACAAGAAGCGCATATGTAGCGGCGACAGGATGTACCCCGACACGTTTAAGCGAAATGCCAAATGCCGTTCCTTCGGCTGCCACGCTTCAGGACATAAAAGACTGGATAACAGAAGGTGCGCAGTAAAATATCAATTAGCCCAGTTGTTTATTTCTGCCACGATTTCTTTTGAGTACTTGTCAGCGCTTTTCACGGCAATCTTCCATTGATATGTATTAAAGAGTTTTTTCAAATCTCTTTTGAGTTCGGGGCTGTCGTATACGGAACTTCCGTCCAAAGCATGTTCAAAGATTCTTCTTTCTGCAGAAAACTTTAGAAATCTAAGAGCAATCGTGGGTTCCTTAATTTCGGATAAAGTATTTTCCGTAGACGATGCCAGCTTTAATATTCTTTGTTTTTCCTTAAACTCACTTAATGGCCGTGCCTTAAGCCTTTCAAGTGTAATGGCGAAAATATTTCTTAAGGTTTTTTCATGAGAATCTTCAAGAGGATTCAATGTGCTTTCAAAGAGAGATTCAAGGTGCGGGACTGATAATATAATTGTTTCGAATGCCTTATCCGCAATTTTATTTTCTAGATAGCACTTTGAAAGACTGTTGATTTCTTTGATAACGAATCGATGCCAATCATCCTTGGAATAACCCAGGCCGTGCGTATTGCCGTTTGTTGAAAGAAGAAGATTCAGTCTCTTTTCCCTTAACCTTATTTTCTCCGCATTGTCTTTTTCCATTTGAGCCAAAAATCCCAGTGCCTGAATAGAATATACAGACGGAATTATATGGGGTTTCCATGGTTTCTCGGCGGCCGGTTGCAGATTAACGCTTTTATCATAAACCTCTTTATAGATTTTACCGGAAGTTTCAAAGTCTGAATTCTTAAAGCTTACAAATCCGTAGGAGGATAGAATCTTAAGATGATTAAGTCTGTCTTTCATTATCTCGTTGGAATATTTCTTCGTAAGTTTAAAGTAATAGTGTTGGGATTTTTTATAATTTTCATCGGCCATTGAATAAAAGGCGGCCTTTTCTATAAAAGGATGAACGGCTATAGGGGCTCCCACTTTTTCAATGTAATCAATAGCCTCTGAAATCAGGTTAAAGGCCCTGTTGTAATCCCTTGTATAGTAATTTGCTTTGGCGTAGAACCACATAAAATATATCTCGTCGATAGTCGTACCGAACGGAAATTTAGCGCGCTCATTGAAATATGATAATGATTCGCCGTAATTTCCCGCATATTGATGAAGCAACCCGAGATTGATAAGAGCCTGTACCTTAATTCTGGTGTTGTATCTGGAAAAATCAAGAGCCAACATGAGGTTTCTGTGTGATTTATCCGTTATATCTTTTCTTTCTTTTGGCGTTTGGGCAAGTTTAAGATTTTTAAAGTAAAGATAACCTAAAAGAAGATAGTTTGCGCCGCTTGAGTCGTCAGTAACAATCATGCTTTCAAGAAGTGATATTGCACGGTTAATGTCGTTTGGTGAAGGGTCAATATTGTTTCCGTTATTGTCGACCGTAAGAAGGTAGGCATCCTTGTATTTTAGCTTTTCATCAGTATAGGTTTTTTCAGCAAGAAAATCGTATTTAGGATTGATTTCTGATTTTTTTGATTCTTTAAGCATACTGTGAATAAATCCATGATGAGTTTCAAGATTATCTGTTAATCTAAGGGCAATGTAAAATTCATCCGCAGCAAAAGAAATTTTATCTTCACCGTAAAGGCCGTATGCTTTTTCAAGACTTGTGTACAGGTATTGATCTCTGGCATATGAATACTCTATGGACTCTTTTTCGGTTGAAGTAAGCCAGTAATTGGCGATATAGTACATATATCTCCATTTATTTCCGCTTGATAAACGGTTAATGGATCGGACAAAAAGCGCTCTTTTAAGAAAGTATTCATTGTGATTTTTTAACAGTCCGTAGAGCTCGTTGTAATTCTTTTGCGCTTCGTCATTATCCTTACTGGCTGAAATAGCGTTCAAAATTTCTTCAGCGCTGAAAAATACTTTTAATGTTGATTCTTCCTTTAGCGAGTTTTTATATCTGCTAAAAAGGCTTGTTTTCCGGCTTTCGGAAAAACTGTCGAGTAGTTCCAGAAAATTGTATGAATAATAAACTTTTGCCGCGTCGTCAAAATCCTCTCTTAAGGCCATTTCTCTGTAGAGGCCGGCGAGTTTTCTTTTTTGACCGAATTTTTCATATATCTTTTTAAGATAGTAGCCTCTTATGTATTGAATAAATGCGGGTTTTGCGGCCTGGGCACCCGGACTGGTTAATCGTTTCTTGGCAAGATCAAATTTCCCTCTCATAAATTCCAGGCAACCCCTGACTATGTGTACCCAGTTGCTGTATTCTTCATCCGAAAGGTTAACTCTTTTTGAATTAATCTCATTAATGCGTTTTATAATTTGCTTTTTGAAACCGGCGCTTAGAAAAATCTTGTTTTCTTTTTCATATGCGATCTCGGATTCTATTAAGTCAGAAATAAGGGAAAAATAACTTTTTCTTAAGATGTCTTCACCTGAAACAGTCTTTCCAAGCTCCCTTGAAAGGAATAAGGAGGTCTTAAGCTCTCTCATAAGATAATGGTTCGAAAGCAGGCTCTCGAGATAATTTGAGCTTCTGTAATTTGCATTATTATATGCGAGGTAAAGCAGCATAAGTATTCTGTCTTCATAGCTTCTTGCGGTTTTTAAAGCTTCGTTTATCTTATTTATGTGCCAACCCGACGGAATTACCCCTTCCAGAGGCAGTGTATAAACATCAAGCGATTCGTTAAAAGCGCATGTTAAGAAGAGTTTCTTGTTGGTAGGAAGAGGAAAATTGCAGTTATGTTCAAGTGATGTTACAGGTTCAGGGACTACAGATTTTTTCCCTTTTAATGCATCCTGCGTTTTTATTCTCAAAATTACTGCTCTATCGAATGAATCTACTGTCAAATCGCCGCTAGTATCATTCATAAAATGCCCGAAATAAATATATTTACCCGATACATCAAAAACAGGAAACGATGATATACCGGGCAGGGAAAGCTCAATTGAATATTCACGATTATTTTGAAGGTCTCTTATAACCAGTTGATGACTTTTGTCTGAATTGCCGATTTGATCCAGCACCTTTACATAAGTAAGGTAATTTCCGTCAATAGACGCTTTCGGATTTAAAATATTTGCCGAAAAGAGAAGTCTGCCCTCATGGGCTTTTAAATCAAAGATCATTATGTCAGATTCGGTCATGTCCTGTGTTCTTACGAGATAACCTATTTTATTGTTTTTAATCCAGAAAGGATTGGAATCCTGTGTGCTGGAATCAGTAATGCATGTTTCCTTTTGATCCTTTTGCTTTAAGTTAATAAAGCATATGTCTCCTTTTGCGTCGTATTTAAAATATGAAAAAGCCAGCATGTTACCATCCGGTGAAAGTGCGGGATCCTTTGAATTTGCGGTTTCTTCAATGAAGGAATCCGAAATCCCTGTTTTAATATTCTGTCTGTAAATCTTATGGCTGAGCCTGATTCTTTTTGTGTAATAAATATTTGTTTCTTCGGGATTAACCTGAGGTTGAAAGTTGTCTTCCGCTCCGATAGTAATTCTTTCGGGCGAGTAAAGTCCTGGCTGTATATGTTTTTGTTTCTGTGCAAAAGTTTCACTCTGTGAGCGTGCTTTTAAAGGTATGCCGGATAAAAGAGCCGTAATTATAAGAAATGTAAATAATCTAACTTTTTTCATTTTTCTCAGTCCTTTAAGACATTTATTTTGATGTTTTGTATGTGAATTCACCGTTTAAAATTCTGTATGTTTTTTTCTTTTTGATGTTTTCGTCGTTTATGTCTGCAATTTTGTTTTTTGTAGTCATCATGGGACCTTTGGCTTCGGTTTTGCTCAGCATTTTCTGTTCAATTAACGGGAATTCGCCGGATGCCTCTTCTTCCATTATAGTGGGACGCTCATAGACGTAGAATTTAGGTGCGCACGCACTGATAATTAAAGCGAGAAGAAATGCAGTGATTATCGTTATATAGCCTTTCATGTTATATACCTCCATAAGGTTTGATTCTATATAATTTCAGCCCTAGTTGAGAGGGCTTTTCTTAATAATTTCTTTTAAATCTCTTGAATACATCGCGATAACGGGAGTTAAGGGTAATCCGTAAAAAGCCAGCTCACCTTTTGATTTAACAAGCTTTAAAAGCGGCATTCTGACCTTAAGATCAAAAAATCCGCTTTCCATTTTTACTCCTACATATGTCGGGTAGGCTATTTTCAGTGTCTTTCTTAAGGTTACAAGATTTTCGTTTTCCCATTTCGGATCAATAGCATTTGCAAGATTTGTCAGCTGTTCTTTGCCGATTTCATTTACGTCAATTCTGCCTTCTAGTCCGGATGTGTTGATATCATAAATCATATCCATTTGACCGCTTATTCTTTTGCTTTCAACACCTTCTTTTTTTGGCTTTTTTGTTAACAACAGAGGATCAATACCGGTTATGAGCCCTATAAATCCTATTTGTTCCATTGATTTGGCAATATTTAAAAAAATCTTGGCGTCCATATCCCCGTCCAGAAGATTTAAGAAAAGATGATTTGCCTTAATGACGTTCTGATCGATTATGATATCGGCATAAACGGGACCGACTTTTATTGCACTTCTGGATATAGTCTTTGCTTCCAGCCTGAAGCGTTTAAAATCCGACATGTACGGTTTTATGGATTTATAATCCGCCCGGGAGAAAGGGTTTTCACTGTGAACGAAAGCAAATGTAATCCTGCCATCTTTAAGAAGCTTAACCTTTTCTTTAAAGGGTATTTCGCCCTTTAGACCTCTAATCGAATAATCACCCATAGATAATGAAAAATCCTTAAATTTAAGCTTTCCGTTTACATCAAATTCCCTTTTATCTGCCGAAAGAATCTCAAAAGGTATGCTTGCCTCACCTGTCACTTTTTCAGATGTATCCGTAAAAGCCGGTTTTAGATTAAGTAAGCCCGAA
>CAYYBZ010000067.1:0-8330 GCA_964470285.1 uncultured Oligoflexia bacterium | reverse complement strand
TGTCGGTTATGACGCCAGATTTATGGGGTGGGAATTTGCAAAACAGGCGGTGCTGGTTTTGACTTCAAAGGGAATCAAAAGTTTTCTGACGGATAGGGATGTGCCCACCCCGGTTATTTCCGCTTACATAATCAAAAACTCGCTTGACGGGGGAATAAACATTACTGCCAGCCACAATCCCTACGAATATTCAGGTTTTAAATTTTCCCCTTCATGGGGCGGTCCAGCCTTACCCGATGATACAAAAAAATTGGAGCAATTAATAAATTCAATACCTGACGGTGAAGTGAATTCTTTGGAATCGCTAGAGGAAGCAAAAAGCTCCGGCCTTTATGAAGATATAGATCCTTCAAAAGACTATTTTAATCTTCTTAGAAAGAACATTTCTTTCGATAACCTCACAAACTCTTCAATACAAGTTTATTTCGATGCGATTCACGGAACAGGCAGAGGATATGTTAATCATGTACTTCAAAGTCACTCAATTGAATGTGAAACGATAAACGATAATCTGGATCCTTATTTTTCAGATAAAGGGCCGGAACCGTCTTCAGAAAATCTGGGAAAAATAAAAACCCTCATAAAAAAAACAAAAGGTCTTTGTGTCGGCATATCAACTGATGGCGACGGTGACAGGTTCGGAATAATAGGTTCTGACGCAAAGTTTATCGAACCCAATAAAATAGTAGCTCTTTTAGCCGACTATCTGATAAACGAAAGAAATTTACCTGAAAACTTAGGGCTGGCACGTTCTTTCGCGACAAGCTCGCTGCTTGACCTTGTTGCAAAAAAATATGACCGCAAACTTTATGAAAACCCGGTCGGGTTCAAATACATCGGTAAACTCATAGCCGATAAAAAAATTATAATAGGAGGAGAGGAAAGCGCTGGTCTTTCCATAATAAATCATGTTCCCGAAAAAGACGGAATACTGGCTTGCCTTCTGGTTGTTGAGGCTATGGCCAAAAGAAAAGCAACAACAAATGAGCTTTTAGAAGATTTTTATAAAAGAATAGGGAATCTCGAGACCAAAAGAGTAAACTTAAGAGTGTCTGATGAAATTAAATCTTCTTTAAAAGAAAAACTAAGCAGGGTAAAGGATAAATTCCTTGGAAAAACGGTAGAAAAGGTTGAAAATTTGGATGGCGTTAAAGTTCACTTCAAGGATAAATCATGGGTGCTTTTCAGAGAATCGGGAACCGAGCCTTTAGTGAGAATCTATGTAGAGGCGCAAGATTCGGACGGTGTAGAAGAAATTGCGGTTAAAGCAAAAGAGTTTCTGGTATGAATTTAAACTTTGATTTATAATAGCTAATCGAGGAAAGATAATGACTGACGATAAAAGAAAGCATTCAAGAATTCCGGTTACCGCAAAAGTTTCAAGAACAACAGACAAAGGCAAAAAAGATTTCTATTTTACCAAGGACTTAAGCGCAGGCGGTGTTTATCTTGTAACCGACAGGGAACTCCCCGTAGGAACTGTTTTAAATCTTGAAATCTCTATACAGGGTATCAAAGACCTTCTGATTGTCAGAGGAAAAGTAGTAAGAATTGAAAAAAGAGAAGGAAAAATAGAGGGTTTAGGCGTTCAATTTATTGATATAGATGAATCTTTGAGTATAAAACTTAAGAATTTTTTGAATAATTCTTGATCAGATAGGGGATTAACTTTTCAGAATGGGCGTCCAGACTTAAAAATTTTATGCCCATTGCCACCTGATTGCCTTTATTATCTTTTGCAATTCTTACAACCTGACCCTTTCCGCTTATTTTAGGGAAATTCACATCTACCTCAAATTCAAAGTTAAATACAGTGCCCACAGGCAATATATTCCCGGATTTTAACAGCATTCCTCCAAGCGATATGTCGCTGATAAAATTGGATACAAACTGCTCTTTGCTTTTAAATTTAACCCTGATTTGCTTAGATATCGGGATTCTTGCAAATTTCCTCCTTTCAACCATCATTTCAAGATAGTTGTTTAATGTCTTTTTTACAATCTGTTTTTGCCAGTAATCGTTAATATATAGCAAACAATTCTTGACATAGTTGCGAATAGATTATATATAAGTCTTCTAAAACACACGCTTTTTGGAAAGGATGCTGATGATTACTCTGATGGAACCGTTTAAAATAAAATCGGTTGAACCTATAAGATTTCTTAAATCTTCTGAACGCGAAAAACTGTTAAAAGAAGCCGGATACAATGTTTTCAAGATTAAAGCACAGGATATTATTATAGATCTTCTTACGGATTCCGGAACATCGGCAATGAGCGCAAAACAGTGGTCCGAAATTATGGACGGCGATGAAAGCTATGCCGGATCAAGAAGCTTTTTTCAACTGGAAAGCATTGTTAAAGAGCTCACCGGTTTTGAGTTTATTATTCCGACTCATCAGGGAAGGGCTGCGGAGAGAATTCTTTTTTCAATTTTGGGTTCTGAAGGCAAAAAAATACCGAATAACACACATTTTGACACGACCAAGGCCAATGTAGAGTATTCTAAATCCGAAGCATTGGATTTTCCGATTAAAGAGAGTCATGATTTCAACTCGAATTTCCCTTTTAAAGGAAACATGGATGTTAAAAGACTCTCAAATTTTATTGAGGAAAACGGACCTCAAAATGTGCCCGTGATAATGATGACGGTTACAAATAATTCAATCGGTGGTCAGCCGGTTTCCATGGAAAATCTTAAGCAGGTTAGAAAAATCGCTGACAAATACGGAATTCCACTGTTTCTTGACGCATGCCGATTTGCAGAAAATGCTTATTTTATTAAAACAAGAGAAGAAAAATACGAAAATAAATCTGTAATTGAAATTGTAAAAGAAATGTTTTCTCTGGCTGACGGCTGCACTATGAGCGCAAAAAAAGATGCTCTGGTTAACATAGGAGGATTTTTAGGTTTTAACGATAAGGATCTTGCAGCGAAGGCAAGAAATCTCCTTATACTCTTCGAGGGGTTCCCGACTTACGGCGGACTGGCCGGAAGAGATTTGGCAGCTATCGCCCAGGGACTAAAAGAGGTTTTAGACGATCAGTATCTTTCCTATAGGATAAATCAGACAAAATATTTGGGAGACGGACTGTCAAAAAAGGGTATCCCTGTTATAAAACCTATCGGAGGACATGCGGTTTATTTAAACGCAAGAGAATTTGTTCCGCATATTCCTCCTGATCAGTTTCCGGGGCAGAGCATAGTATGCGAGCTATATAAACAGTACGGGATAAGAGGAGTTGAAATAGGAACCTTAATGTTCGGTAAAACGACAATGGATCTTGTAAGACTGGCCATACCCAGGAGGGTATACACGAAAAGTCATCTGGACTATGTCATACATTCAATGGGAGAGATTTATACATACAGGGATAAGCTAAGGGGTTTTAGAATTCTGGAAGAAAGCGAATTCCTAAGGCATTTTACGGCAGTGTTAAAACCGCTTTAGCTTGATAATTCCAGTATTCCATAAAACACTCAATCTATGCAGTCAGTACTTAATAACGATCAATTTATCCTAATCTCAATCTTGATACAGATGGGTTTAATCGCGGCAATTTCGACAATTTTTATAAGATTCGACACTTTCAAAAGAATGCTTTTTTCTGAAGAACTCGGTTCAAGAAGAAAGTTTTATCTTATCGGACATTTCGGCGGAGTCTTTGCTCTTGGTGTACTGACAAGGCTTATTCTTAATTATCAGGGAGCAGATCTTTCATTCGCTGCGGCTTTTTTAGTGGGTCTTCTTGCAGGTCCATTATCAGGTGTCGGTGTAGGTATGCTGGTAGGATTACCGCCGCTGCTTTTTGGAGAATTCATAAGCCCTTTAATAACTGTTTTGTATGGCCTTGGAGGGGGATTAATTTTTGTATCGGAAAAATCATTGGCCGAAAGAATGAATTTTTCTCCATTTTCTATAATAAGAGCACCTCATTATATAAAGGAGCTCTTAAAAAACAAAAAGCCGCACCCGCAACTCTTGATAATAATTTCATGTATAGTTTTCCCGCTACTGGTTATTTTGATAAAAAAGAATGTTGATGAAAACCTTTTCTACGGCCTATATTCATCAAATCCGTTTATAGTTATTTGCATTATACTTTCCACTCTAGCAACCGTAGGAATACCTTTAAAAATATGGAATAACACAAGAGTGGAGCTTTTACTTGCCAAAGAAGAAAAAGAGCTGATTCAGGCAAAACTCGATGCAATCAAGAGTAAACTCAAACCTCATTTTCTCTTCAACACGCTTAACACTATCTATTCATCCATAAGATCCGAGCCCGACAGGGCAAGAAACATTGTATTGAGGCTTTCCGAAATATTAAGAAAACTTCTTGAATCAAAAGGTGAATTCACCAAACTCAGTGAGGAAATATCTCTTCTTGAATCTTATCTGGCAATTGAAGAGGCGAGGTTTGGACAGGGTAAGTTAAAATTTAAAAAAGATATTGAAAATGCCGCTTTAAGTTATCATGTTCCCGCCATGCTGCTTCAACCGATAGTAGAAAATTCGGTTAAGCACGGCATATCAAAAAGCATATCCTCCGGCGAAATCACGTTGATTGCCAGAAAAAACGGTAGTAATCTTGAAATTATTTTAAATGATAACGGTATCGGTATTTCACAGAATAAACTTGCGTCCGTAAAAAAATCGGGCTTCGGTCTTTCAAGTGTTGAGCAGAGACTTAAACTGCTTTTTGAAAATGATTTCACTTTTGAAATAAATTCCAAAATAAACAGCGGAACCGAAGTGAAAATATTTATTCCGTTGCTAAGCGAGATAATCGAGTCGTGAGAAAAGAAAAATTAAAAATACTGATTGCGGACGATGAATCATTTGCCAGAGATGAGCTAAAACACATACTTTCCAAGATTGACAATGTCAAAATTGTCGGCGAGGCGAGAAACGGAATTGAAGCTCTTAAAATGACCGAAAAGTTACTTCCGGATATCCTTCTTCTGGATATTGAAATGCCCGGACTTAACGGAATAGAGGTTGCCAAAAGATTACTTGAAAAAAAATTCATACCCAAAATTATATTTTCAACCGCTTACAATGCTTATGCTGTCAGCGCTTTTGAAGTCAACGCGATAGATTATATTCTGAAGCCCTTTGAAGGAGAAAGAATTAAAAAAGGATTATTAAAAGCGGAATCTTTAATCGACAGAGAAAATATCTCCCTCGATGGCCTTGATGCAGTTATTTCCAGAATGGCCAAAGAAAAACATTTAAGCAAAATACCGGTAAAATCCAAAAATAAAATTAATTTTATAGGAATTTCAGATATTGTTTATGCAAAAGGAGAGGGAGGACTTGTTTATATCTACGAAAACGGTAAAGAACATTTAACGGATTACGGTACTTTAGAAAAACTTCAAGCCGATCTCGATCCTGTCAGATTTCACAGATCACACCGAAGTTATCTGGTAAACCTTGAGATGATGAAGGAAATCATTCCTCTAGGATCGGGCTATTATACAATAAAGTTAAAAACTTCTTCGGGTAACTATGTAGAGATTCCTTTATCCAGACGTCAGGCCAAAACTCTTAAAGAAAAGTATAAATTCTGATCAGGTCTTTTGTGAGAATTATCCCTATGTCATAAAGCGCGGCATAAAGGCCGTTAAACCGCTAAAATCGACCGTCTATCAAATAAACGTTTATTTTCGAGTACTTGTTAATTAATATATCTGCAAATTTCATTGGGAGAAGATTATGAAAACCTATCTTGGAATAGATGTCGGTGCAATTTCAATAAAATGCGCTATTATAGGGACAGACGCGGATGATTATTTTGATATCAAAATCTCAAAATCTGCCAATTTTTTTAAGGCAAACAATTCTAAAGACCACTCAATCTGGCTTACTAAATACAGGCGTGTTTTCGGCAGTCCTGTAGATTCTGCCAAAGATATTCTTTCTGAAATAGAAACATTAATCGGCCTAAAAAACATTGATTCTATCAGAGTTACCGGTCTCGGCGGAAGGACACTTCAGGATAAATTCGGCTTCCTACCGGAGAATGAATTCAAGGCAATAAAAAACAGTTTTTCACTTTTATATCCGGATGTAAGAACCGTATTTGAAATAGGCGGTGAAGCATCAAAATATATTCGTTTAGAAAAATTAAATGGATCAATAAGCATTGCCGATTACGAAACTTCCGGAGACTGCGCCGCAGGAACGGGATCTTTTATCGATCAGCAGGCTGCAAGAATGAAGTTTTCAGTAGAAGATATCTCTTCCGTTATCGATGACGCGGTCAGAACCCCGGTTATAGCAGGAAGATGTTCGGTTTTTGCTAAATCAGACATGATACATGCCCAGCAGAAGGGTTTTAACCCTTCGGAAATTTTAAAAGGTCTTTGCGAAGCGGTGGCCAGAAATTATAAAAGTTCAATTACAAAAGGAAAAGAGATTGCTCCTAAAGTGGCATTTATAGGTGCGGTTTCACAAAATCTTGGAGTACGTAACGCGCTCAAAGCGAGTTTTGAATTATCAGATGAAGATTTTATTGTCCCTGAATATTACGCATGGATGGGTGCCATGGGAAGCGCTTTGTCTGCAGCTGTTTCAGAAAAAAGAATTAGTCTGTCCTTAAGCGAAATTTCAAATCATAAACAAGGCAATCAAAAAAAGTTTAAGCATTACGACCCACTCTCCACAGATAAAGTTGTTTTTCTCAGAGATAATATAAAAAAATACGAAATGCCGTCCGATGCCGAACACAACAAAATTGATGCCTATCTCGGCATAGATATAGGGTCAGTAAGCACAAATTTCGCATTAATCGATAAAAACGGCGACATGATAAAGGAAATTTATGTCAGAACGCAGGGGAGGCCGGTTAAGGTCGTTAGAGACGGTCTTTTAGAAATTGAAAAAGAGATCGGTAAAAAGATTAGAATATTAGGTGTAGGCACCACCGGTTCGGGAAGAGAGCTGATCAGTGAACTTATAGGGGCTGATACGGTTAACGATGAAATTACGGCTCATAAAACGGGATCGTCTTTCATCTCGAAAAAAACACAAATGGGAATGGTCGATACGATTTTTGAAATAGGAGGCCAGGATTCCAAATTTATAAGTATTGAAGACGGAATTGTCGTTGATTTTGCAATGAATGAAGCCTGTGCGGCGGGAACCGGTTCATTTCTTGAAGAACAGGCAGGTAAACTTGGTATAAAGATCAAGGATGAATTTTCCGAACTGGCAATGTCATCGAAAACCCCTATAAGACTCGGTGAAAGATGCACGGTTTTCATGGAAAGAGACGTTAACTCTTATCTGCAAAGGGGAGCTGAGACTAAGGATATCCTTGCAGGTCTTGCATATTCCATAGTTCTTAATTATCTCAATAGAGTGGCAAGTAACAGACATATAGGTGATGTGATCTATTTTCAGGGTGGTACGGCATATAACAATTCTGTTGCAGCCGCTTTTTCGCAGATACTTGATAAAACAGTAATAGTACCTCCTCATAACGGCGTGCTTGGCGCATTGGGTGAAGCTCTGCTTGTAAAAGAGCAGGTGGAAACCGAGGGTTTAGAAACAAAATTCCGCGGTTTTAATCTTGATAATATTAAGTATTCAATGAGGGAGTTCACATGTAAAGCCTGCACCAATAATTGTGATATTCAGGAATTTACTATTGACGGACAGAAATCCTACTGGGGAGATAAATGTTCCGTTAAATTCAGGAAAAAAGCAAAAAGTGCAAGAAAACCCGTAATCGAGGATCTTGTTGATATAAGAGAAAAACTTATTTTAGAAAGATACAGCGATGACAACGTTGAAAAACGCGGAATAAAAATCGGTATTCCAAGAGCAATGTATTTTTATGAAAGATTCCCGTTTTGGAACGAATACCTTTCAAATCTTGGTTTCAGCGTTGTCGTTTCTGATATTACATCCAAGAAGATAGCGAAACAGGGAATAGAACTTACTGTCGCCGAACCTTGCTTTCCTATAAAGGTTGCTCACGGACATACAAAAGATTTAATCGATAAAGGCGTTGATTACATTTTTATCCCAAACGTTTTAAATGCTGAATCAAATGATGAAAAAATTAAATCTCATCTTTGCCCCTGGGGACAGACAATGCCTTATGTAATCAGACAGGCGGGCGAACTTAATACACATTTAGAAAAGTTTCTAGTACCCACAGTTACCTTCAGGGACGGAAAGAAAAAAGTAAAGCAGCAGCTTTATGAAGCCTTTAAAAAGTTCGGGATTAAGAAAGAGTACTCCGATGAGGCCTGCGAACAGGCATATCTGGGTCAGAGAAACTTTGAACTCAAGCTTCAGAGAATTGGCAGGGAAG
>CAYYBZ010000066.1:0-8364 GCA_964470285.1 uncultured Oligoflexia bacterium | reverse complement strand
GTCATTCCGAATTGACCCAGCGTTGAAAATACGCCGATTAGGGCCAAATAAACCCAGGTCGTCTGTGAAGGAATAACAAAATCATTTACTGCAAAAGGCAGCGAAAGAACCGTAGAAAAAGCCGCAAAGTAAAAAATTATTGTAGTTGAAGAATTATAAGTACCGAGTTTTCTGATTGAAACAAAAACAAAAGAGGCAAGCATGGGTGCTAACAGTCCGTAAACAGCACCGGTATTGAAAAAATCGAAGCTTGGCTTTATTACAAGTGCCGCTCCTATTAACGAAAAGAATACGCTTATAAGAAGCATCAATGAGAATTTGTCTTTAAGCATCAAAGATGCATAAATAACTACGAAAATAGGAGATGTATGAAAAAGAATCATGGCATCTGCCAGAGATGTTTTGCTTATTGCAGTTACAAAGCATGTATATGCTGCAAAGCCGATAACGGATCGTAAAATTAAAAGAGGATGATTTTTTCCCCTTAGATTAATATGCACGGCCTTTGCATAAATAACGATAAAGATAACGTTTATAAAACTTCTAAAAAATACTATCTGAAAAACAGGAATTGAATCCCTTAATACAGAAAGCCTAACAAAAAGGCCCATAAAGGCAAACATGAAAACCGCAAATATGAAAAGGGCGTAACCGTTATTACTAAATCTACTAAATATTGATTTCATTGATTTAAATATCGGTGATCAGTGGTCGGTTTTTTTAATCTGAAATCCGTTACCGAAGGAAAGATATTAACTTCATACCGGAAGATATTAAAGAAAGAAATATTATCCGGATTTTTTAAACTCGTTTGAAAAATTCTTAAAAAGCTTAAATATCGGTGAAAATGAAACCAGAGCAATTGATGCTAACACCATTATTATGGCAATCACAACCATTAACTCTGTTATCGTGTATCCAAGAAAAGATTTACGCTTTGTACGTAGTTGACGCATGCATGTTATTTTACCACATACAATACTTTAAAATCACCCGGTATTTTTATTATTATTTATATAAAATCAAATAGTTATGATTATGCCGGATATTTACCGGTTATGTAATCGGTAAGATGTTTGATATGGATTTCCATATTCTTTGAGATCTCTTTTGTTAAATCTCCTATGGAGATTATACCGACCATGTTTTTACCTTCCATTACCGGAAGATGCCGGCAGCGCACCTCATTCATAATTGCAAAACAATCACTTGCAGTATTATCCGGGCTAACTGCAATTACGTCGCCTGTCATTACATCTTTGACCTTTGTATTTTTTGCATCAAGCTCCTTGTAGACAACCCGCTTTACATAGTCCCTTTCTGTCATAATTCCGCATATATTACCGGATGAATCCATTGCCACAATTGAACCTACATTTTTTTCAATCATCTCTTTCAATGCTTCGAACACCGATTTTTCACAGTTGATGGTGTAAACTTTAGAGCCTTTTCCCTTAAGAATTTCTGATATTTTTGTTTTCATAAAACTCCCGGTTTAATTCATTAACTTACTTTCCAAATCATCCAAAGTCAGATGCTTCCATAAATTTTCCTTAAATTTGTCCGAGGTATATTTATTATAAACGGATTTAATTGTTGAAACGAACTCTAAATGTGATCTTTTGTTTCTATATTCAGGTTCTCTTGGAGGATGTTTTAAATATTTCTCAAAAAGCGAAATATCAGCGTCAATTAAAAGCGAAGCCGAATAATATAGAGTTCCTTTTGTTCTATGAATGCATGAACCTGCAATTTTTTTGTCATCCAAAGTCAAATCCGATATACCCTTAAATCCAATTTTTTCTATTCCGATTTTTTCCATGGCACCGATAAGCCAGTCCGAAATCAGCTTAAAGTATCTATTATTGTTCCCTATTCCTTCTACCGGGAGAGATACGGAAACAATCACATTTCCGGGATCCAGAACCACTGCGCAGCCCCCGCCTTCTCTTTTAAATATTCTTATGCTGTCCTTAAGGCACATATCTATATTTACTTCCTTTCCGGGATCGCTTCCCCGGCCGATAACAACACATGTTTCCTGAGGAATATAAACCTTAAGCCCGGGTGATCCCGCCTCCTTGGTCACCTGAATTATATCTTCATCGAAATTGTAATTTTGAATTTTGATATTACTCATTGTTTTTTGGGCGGATTAATATGAATTCCCGCTCCGGCTGCAACTTCGGCCGCTTCCATTATGGCTTCCGAAAGAGTGGGGTGAGGGTGAATTGTAACCATCAAATCCTCCAATGTTGCGCCCATCTCAATTGCAAGAGTTCCCTCCGCAATTAACTCCGAAGCGTGAGCTCCGACCATAGCGACACCCAGGACCGTATTTGATTTTTTATCTGAAATTATCTTAACAAAACCGTCGGCTCTACCCATTGTTCTAGCACGGCCAAGAGCGCTTAAAGGAAATTTTCCTATGTTAACTTCAAGGCCTTGCTCCTTTGCTTCTCTTTCCGTTAATCCGGCCCAAGCAATTTCAGGATCGGTAAAAACAACCGCCGGAATGGCCCGGTTATCGAATTCTGATTTATGGTCGGCAATAACTTCCGCAACAACCTTGCCTTCCCGCGAGGCTTTATGAGCTAGCATGGGACCCGGTGCTACATCACCTATGGCGTATATGTTAGGCTCTGAAGTTCTGTTCTGTTTATCGACACTGATTGTTCCGAACTTATCCGGTTTAATGCCGGTGTTTTCAAGGCCGAGGTCATCTGTGTTTGGTCTTCTACCTATGGCAACCAAGACCTGATTGAATTCGTGCTTTTTAGTCTCTTTATTATGCTCTATAGATACTTCAAAACCTTTTGAAGATTTTTCAATCTTAGTAACCTTTGAATCATATAAAATACTTTCAAATTTTGTCTCGCAATGTTTAACCATTACCTTTACTAAATCTTCATCGGCTCCCATAAGCAATCTTGGATTAAACTCGCAAACCGTCACCTTTGAGCCAATTCCGGCATATACAAGCCCCATCTCAAGCCCTATATAGCCCCCTCCCACCACCAATAAGCTTCCAGGAATTTCCGGAAGTTTTAAGGCCTGGGCGGAAGACCATAAAGGAAGGTCATAACCTGTGGGCAACGTGTTTATTTTAGAGCCTGTTGCGATAATGCAGTGCTTGAATTCGACTCCTGAAACATCTGAATTTTCTATACGAAGACTTTTATTTGAATCAAATCTTGCCCTGCCTTTTACTACTTCAACACCCCTTCTTTTAAGCAATCCGCTGATACCGACGGTTAAACCTTCGACAACTGAATCGGTCCATTTTCTTAAAAGATTAATATCGACTTTCACTTCTCCAAAATCGAGACCGAATTTGCCGGCCTGCTTAGCAGAATCGACAAGCTCAACCGCGTTAATCAGAGCCTTAGAGGGAATGCATCCCTCAATAAGACAGACTCCGCCTAGCTTTTCTCTTTCCTCAATAAGCATTACGTCTTTACCGAGATCCGCAGCTCTGAGCGCAGCAACGTAACCGCCCGGTCCCGCACCTATAACAACAACCTCCGTCTGCTGCTTTAAACTACCCATTACCATGATGTTTCCTCCGGTGTTTAAGTTTCCAATAAAAGCAGGTTCGGATCACTCAACTGCCTGGCCATTTCACTGACAAATCTTGCCGCATCGGCACCGTCGGTAATTCGGTGATCGAATGCCAGCGTTAAAGGCAATATTTTTCTGATCACTATCTGACCTTCCCTAACAACCGGCTTTTCCTGAATTTTTCCCATACCTAAAATTGCTACTTCAGGATAATTGATAGTGGGAATAAGTGCGGTTCCTCCTAAAGGCCCGACATTAGTTATGGTGAATGTTCCTCCCCTAAGATCAGTTACGTTAAGTTTATTTTCCTTTGCCTTACCCGCCAGATCTTCAATATCCTTTGAGATATCCATTATACTTTTTGTATCCGTATTTTTTATAACCGGGACTATCAAACCCTTTCCCGTGTCTACCGCAATGCCTATGTTGTAGTACTTTTTGTAAACTATTTCTTCTTTAAAGAAATCCAGACTCGCATTAAATGAAGGCGCAGCCTTTAAACCGGCTGTAACAGCTTTAACGACAAATGAAAGCATAGTAAGATGTCCGCCGGGCTTGCCCTGTCTTCTTTTCTTCTCTCTTTGTCTGAAAGCTTCAAGATCCGTCACATCAGCCTCATCCATGTGAGCGACATGAGGGATCAGAATCATCGATGTAACCATCTTTCTTGCTACTTTTCTTCTGATCGATCTCAATTTTTCTGTTTCTATCGGACCGAATTCTTTAAAATCCGGCATGGGTTCTATATCAAGAAAGGGAATAACGCTTTCTGCGTGAGCCGCAAATTTTGCCCTGGCAACATTTTCATCTTCCTGGACTCCCTTTCCGTCAGATTTTTTCTTCATTGGAATAACGTTTTCCGCAGCCTCGTGAGGATCACCTGCGAATTTTCTTACATCGTCGTTTGTAACCCTTCCACCCGGACCGGTCGGATTGACCTGATTGATATCAACGCCAAGTTCTCTTGCAAGCCTTCTGGTTGCAGGTGCAGCCGGAACAGGTCTGCCCGTTATCTCTCCTGATTGATCGGGTATTTTAACCGCCTGAGCGGTTTGCACCTGGGGTTTAGACGTCTTTTTCGGTTCTTCGGGCTTTGTTTCCTTTTTTGACTCTTTTTTATTAGTCGTACTGCCGTCATCTATTACCGTAACGACATTACCGACATTAACCGTAGCCCCCACTTCACCGGCCAGAGAAACTATTTTACCGGATTTGGGAGAAGTGATTGTCACCGCAGCCTTATCCGTCTCGATATCGACTAAAGGCTCATCCTCTTTGACGACATCTCCTTCTTTTACATACCACTTCAAAATTTCGCCTTCATGAATTCCTTCCCCCAGATCGGGGAGTTTAAATTCGTACACATCAACCTCCTAAAATTCGAGTGTTTCTTCAATGGCTCTGGCAATTCTTGTCGTGCCGGGGATATAATCAAGCTCACGCCCGAAATACGGCGTAACAACATCATAGTTTGTTACCCTCTTTACGGGTGCTTCGAGGTACATCAAAGCTTTATCATTTATTCTTGCAACAACTTCCGAAGAAACGCTTATTGATTTCGGTGCTTCCTGAACCACGACACATCTTCCGGTTTTCTTAACAGAGTCTGCAATTGTGTTTCCATCCATGGGTTGAATTGTAAGCAGATCTACAATTTCAATCCTGGCATCTTTTTTCTTTGATACTTCCGCGCAGGCATCAAGGATGGGACGCATCATGGCCCCCCAGCCTATAACGGTTATGTCGCTTCCTTCCTGAACTATCCGGGCTTTTCCGATTTCCATAAGCTCTTCCTTATCGGGAACATCTTCTTT
This sequence comes from uncultured Oligoflexia bacterium, assembly GCA_964470285.1. Lineage (GTDB taxonomy): Bacteria > Bdellovibrionota_G > CAYYBZ01 > CAYYBZ01 > CAYYBZ01 > CAYYBZ01. The sequence goes on along the minus strand of CAYYBZ010000066.1, from coordinate 2,989 downwards.
AAAGGCCCTGTAAGAACGCTTCGGCTCCATAAAAACCACCGGATCGGGGTCCTGAATTGCCGCGGCCATAAGTGCTCTTGCATTTCTGGGTCCCGAGGGGATAACGACTTTTACACCGGGAAGATGAGCGTAAGAGGCCTCTCTACTTTCCGAATGATGCTCCAAAGCTCTTACGCCTCCTCCGTAAGGCATTCTGACAACCAGGGGGACTCCCATTTTCCCCTGGGTTCTGGATCTAAGCCTTGAGGCATGAGATTCCAGCTGAGCGAACATAAGATATGAAAACCCCGAAAACTGCATCTCCGCCACCGGTTTAAGTCCTGCTAAAGCCATGCCGATTGATGTCCCTAAAATTGCAGATTCGGCAAGAGGCGTGTCTATTACCCTGTCTTCGCCGTATTTTTTATAAAGACCGTCAAGAACCCTGAAAACTCCTCCGTCGGGTCCCACGTCCTCACCCAGAACTATAACGTTTTTATCCTTTTCCATCTGCTGATCGATGGCAAGATTAATTGCCTGAACCATATTCATCTTAGGCATTGCTTTTCTCCTTTTTCAGATTGCTCAAGAATTCCTGTCTCTGTTCCTCTATCTCGTCATGCTTTGTCCCGTAAACGTAATCAAAACAGGCATCGGGCTTAAATTCTTTCATGGACTCGAATTCCTTGACCGTATCATCAATCTCTTTTTGAATTTCATCCCTGATTTTCTTTTCAAGATCATCGTTCAAAACCTTTTTTGACTCTAAATATTTTTTAAACCTTGGTATCGGGTCCTTTTTCCACCACTGCTTTTCTTCCTCTTCGGTTCTATATTTTTTGGGATCGTCTGCGGTTGTATGCATCATTAGTCTGTAAGTTTCTGCTTCTATGAAAGAAGGTCCCTCACCATTCCGTGCCCTTTCAAGAGCATCGTTAACGGCTTTGTAAACCGCTAAGGGATCGTTCCCGTCAACCTGAATGCCGGGCATATCGTAAGCTATAGCTCTCTGGGCAAGTGTTTTAGAATAGGCCTGTTTTTTTCTGGGCACTGAAATGGCCCATTGATTGTTCTGGCAGATAAAAATTACCGGCAATCTCCACACACTTGCAAAGTTCATTGCCTCATGGGTGTCTCCCTGCGATGAACCTCCGTCTCCGAAAAATGTAACAACGCAGGTATCTTTTTCACCTTTATATTTCATGGCATAAGCTAACCCAACTGCGTGAAGATTTTGGGAACCGACAACTATGTTAATCGGAAGTACCCTTTTTTCAGCCTCCATTAAGTTGCCTTCTTCAAAACCGTTGTGAAAAAGAAGGCTGTTTATAAGCGGTTCGCCTCTCATAAGGCGCGCACCCAGCTCTCTAAAACAGGTTACAAGCCAGTCTTTTTTACCCATCGCAAGGGCTGCTCCGCATGTCGGTGCTTCCTGTCCGGTACACGGGCCGAATGTCCCGATTCTACCCTGTCTTTGAAGCTTGAGCATTTTCTGGTCCTGCTCCCTTGCCCTGATCATCCCCTTATAAAGTTCAATTAATTTTTCCTGGGATATTTTAGGTTCAAGTGCCTTATCTAAATTTCCCTTCTCATCGAGTATTTGTAAATGCGAAAGGCCGAATTTACCGATTTGTTTAAGAGGCATTGATTTATCCTTTCTTAATGTATGAATTTAGCGCGAATGGAGTTTATTTACAGAAGGGATAAATTGCAATATGTTTTTAGGCAATTTTCAGGCATTACGAAGGTAAACCCTTAACAGAAGCGGGTTTCAAAAAGAGAAATAGTCAAGCCGGCTCACTGGAAAGCGTCGTAATCAGCTAACTTTGTTATATCTGTCTTACGACAATGTCTGGGCTCATCTGAACATTAATCTGCCTGTTCGACTGCCGGTATTAGTTTCGGTCTGTAACTCTGATTGCTATATGCAGAAGAAGCGAACCAGTATCTCATTCCGCCGCCCATGAATACGAAATGTGTTTCCCCGGGATCGAGAAAACTGGCCGGAGGATTTAACGGATATTCCATAATAACGATAGGATCGGCTCCGGGAAAAGATCCTACACTGATACCCGTTAAGGATCCGCTCGCATTACCGTAATAAACTTTATATGTAGCATTTTCTATAGAAGTCCATGAAATATCAATCGAGTGGCCCTCGGTTTTGGCGCTTAAATTCAAGGGTACGGGTATTGTGGGTAGCGCATCTCCGGGTTCGCCGCCTCTGCCGCATGAGTATGTAAAAACAAGAAGAGTTACCAACAAAGATTAAGATATAAAGACCATTATTCTGTAGGGTTAGCCTTAATAATTTTTTAACAATACCTTCATTTTCTCCCAATTTAATTACTATATTTTCTTTTCATCGTTTGGATTTATTGTGGAGATTGACTTGGTTGATATTTTTAATCAGGGAGGGGGATATGTTTTATACGAAATGCATTTTGAGACTTTTTTTCATTCATATTTTAGTAATAATTTTATACATTCAAATAAGAACAAAATCCGCTCTCAACAGGCTTTTTCAGATCTCCGGCTATCTTTCATCTAGACTTATAAAGTCAGGAACATAATTTTTTAAATTTAAACAGTTTTTAACTTTAGTAGGGGGAGAATTGTGAACAATGTAATAGTCATTAGGCGTTCATCAGGAATGTCAGCTGTTATAGCCGTTATTTTTTTCTTGTTTTCAAGCGGCTCACTGTTCTGTTATGAGGAAATTCCCGATAAGATGAGATTCTTTACGGTAAATTGCTTTGAAATGGTAAAAGGCGGGCAGTACGGTTTAACCAATGAAGATTTGGTAAAATACATGGATGAGAAGGCTAACTCCGAAGAAGACAGGTACTTAACCGCTCATAAAATAACTTTGATAGAGCTGCTTTCATGCGAAAGGCAGAAGCTAAATGAAATAGTAATTAATGAAGACGAACCCTATTACGAAGATATCAATCAAAATGTTTTGACTCTGGCTTCCAATATGGAAGCTTTCATTGAAACCGGAGAGGAA
>CAYYBZ010000065.1:6011-8383 GCA_964470285.1 uncultured Oligoflexia bacterium | reverse complement strand
ATAATCTGGGCGAGGTTTATAAAATTTCTGATAAAAGCTTTGTTCTTTCATTCGGGGCAAGAAAGACAAGAGAGAGCGATATTGAAAGATCGTTACTAGTTAGTTTGGCCTTAAGGGAGCATATTGAAAGTATCAAAATGGGAGCATGTTACGGCCTTGTTTCTGTAGATGAAAAGAAAACGGGAACCATTAAAATTGAAGGAAATCTCAACAAAAAGGCAGCGCAGCTTTTAAAGATGGCAACATGGGGTCAGATTTCCGTAGACGATTCGATTAAGAAAATTTATTCGCGTGTATTCGATATAAGGCATTTAAAGGTCGGGAAAAAAGACGTTTACAACGTCTTTGGTGAAAAGCATACACCTTCAAGAATAAGGGGTTTAAAGGAAACATACGGGAAGTTAGTAGGAAGGGATAGCGAGTTCAAACAACTTCAGAATCTTATTCTCCAGATAGCAGCGGATCAGGGACAAATTGTAGGTGTATCCGGTGAAGCCGGAATAGGTAAAACAAGATTTACTCATGAACTTAAAACCGTTTTAAAATTGCGCGGGCTCAAGTTTTATGAGGGAACCTTCCCTTACTTCGGAGGAAGTTCGTACAAGGGGTTTAAGGATATAATTTCAAGCATAGCAAATATTGCGCCCGATGATTCCGTTCATACAATTGATAAAAAATTACTGAGAATCGGCCAAAAATTTGATCTTGAAATAACCGATGTAAATTTCTTAACTAATCTTTACTCTTTAGTGCCTGTTTCAGACACATTAAAGCATTTAACCGAAGAGCAAATTAAACTTGGAACATTTGTTGCCGTAAAAAAGCTTATTTTCAAAATTGCCGAAGATCCATTGATAATTATTCTTGAAGATATGCAGAATGCGGATGAACTCTCGGTTGAGTTAGCCAATTTCTTATCCGAGGGTTTACCCGAAAAGAAGCTTTTGTTTTTCATGAATTACAGGCCCGAGTTTTCGGCTGAATTCGAGAAAAAGATATATTTCAATCCCATCAAACTGAAAAGATTCGATGAGAAACAGGCAAAAGAGTTTTTATTAAGCCTGCTTAATATAGGGCATATTCCGAAGAAGCTCTTAAGGCTTATTTTAAAGAAATCGGCCGGTAATCCCCTCTACATTGAAGAGCTTGTCAGAAGTCTTCTTGATAAAGGTAAAATAAAGGTTATTCAAAATGAACTTCAATTAACGAAAGATATAGAGACTGAAGACATTCAGCCAACGGTTCACGGAGTTATCTCCTACAGAATGGAAAGGTTAACTCCCGAAGCAAGAAAAACACTAAAATGGGCCTCAGCAATCGGCGATGCCATAGATATAAAACTTTTGAAAACAATTCTGGGTAGGGATATTTCCAAAGATATTGAAACCCTTGAGATCCGCGATTTCATAGTTGAAAAAACAATTTATCCGGAAGAAATTTACAGATTCAGACATGATTTAATACGCGAAGTTGCTTATGAATCCATTCCGACAACAACCAGAAAACAAATACATCTCAAAATCGGACAGTATTTAGAGAAAAAATATAAAAAAGAGATGGATGAGAATATTGAAAAGATTGCAAATCATTTCATAAACAGCTCAAATTATCGTAAAGGTTTCGGATATACTTACAGGGCAGCAAGAAAACTTAAAGCCAATTATTCAACGAACGAGGCAATAAGACTGTTCGAAGAATGCCTAAGATTAATAGGCAAAACTAAAATAAAGAGCAAGAACGAAACGAAGAAGAAGATAATATCAATTATGCAGGAAATATTTGTAATCGCTTCCAGATTCGAAGAGGGGAAAAAGTATTTAAATGTTTTTAAATCCATTATAGACAAAAACAATTCGCATGATTTACTAAATTATAAGTTTTTAATGGGCAGATTGCTTTTTAGGAGTGGGGAAGCTAAATCAGGATTGAAACAATTATTAGAAGTTATAGATTTAGCAGGAAATGATCGCAGATCAAGCTTAACTAAATTAAAAGCTCTTAGTTTGGCAACAAGAATATATAGTTTTTTGTGGGAAAATAAAAAAGCTGTAGAATTTGCTAACAGAACGATTAAAGAAGCTAAAAATAGACATAAAGAACAACTTGCAACAGCATACGAAAGACTGGGACATGTGCTTTACTCTGAAGGTAAATTTTTGAAAGCAATAGAATATTTTAAGAAAAGTATTGAAATATACAAAAAAGAAAATGATCTTTACCACTTATCCGCAAATTACGGCAGTTTAGCACACTCTCATTATGGTTTAGATAGAATTGAAGAAGGAATGAAATACGAACAGCAAGCGATAGATCTCGCAAAGAGAATCGGAAATCATGCCGTACTCTCTCTTTCTTATATGAACATTGGTGTA
>CAYYBZ010000065.1:0-6001 GCA_964470285.1 uncultured Oligoflexia bacterium | reverse complement strand
GAATACAAGAAAGCAGTCGAAATCCAAACAATGAATCATCAAAATTCATATCTATTGATGACTTACAGTAATTTGTGTTCCATACATCTTTTTTGTGGAGATATTATTAACGCAAGAAAATTTCTTGAAAAATCAAACTTACTCATTAAGAAATCACCCATTAAATTCTGGATAGGTCAAAATATTTATCTAGAGGCAAAGATAAATATCTTTAATAGGCACTTTAACAAAGCTGAAAAACTTTTTAAGGAAACATGGAATATTTTTTATGAGATAAATTCGCCTAAAAAGAAAGCTGATCTAATATGCGAGATGATAAATCTTTATTCCCTGCTGAACGACGCTAAAAAGATAAATAATACTCTTGAGTACATTAATTCATTACCTAAAGTCTTAAATCAATTGGAGAAAGAGCGGATGTTTGTTGCCAAACTTTATGCACAATTATTCTTTGGAAACAAACGTAAACTTGTAGATCCTGATGAATTAGAAAACCTCGATAATTGTAAATGGGACAATAAATTTGAAATATTCTCAAATCTTACAAAATATTATAAGTATGTTGATGTTGATAAAATAAAAGAAGTTCATTTTTTTAACAAGAGTTTGGATTTTTACGATAATTTCTTAAAAATAGCTCCGAATGAATTAGTGCCATACATTAAAAAACATCCGATGTATAATGTTTTTTTTAGCGAATTCGGTATGAGAAAAAAAGATAGCTAATTCTAATCAACTAAAGCTAAACCGATTGTAACTGGTATAGCAGAAAATTCCATCTCAAAGGAAAAACTGCCATTTTCATTTACTTGTACAGTTACTTCATTAGTATCAAAGATTACAAGAAGAGATGAATTTTCAGGCGCCGCAGAATCCATACCAAAAATCTTAACTTTGTAGTAAATTCCACTAGTACCAATTTCACCATCAGCTTTTGCGAAAATACTTGCAGGTTTACCACTTGTACCAATTTCACCATCACTTTCCTCAATCGCAAATATTGCTTTTCCTTCAGATACTCCATCCTCAATATCTAGAACTTGGAAAGTGTACTTTTCTATATTTGCGATAACACCGCTTGTTCCTATTTCTCCATCAACTTCCGATACTTGAATTGAAATCTTGCTGATATCTATGATTTCTAATATATCTCCGTTATTTCTGGAATTATCTGTATTACCCATATCATCGCCAGTTAAATTGGTCTGATTGTTGACGGCACCACAATTAACCAAAAGCCCGATAAGCATGATCATAATTGCTATGTGGATAACTTTTTTCATCATTGCCTCCATTTGCATTGATTTAATGCTATTAGCGTGCCAAGTTTTTATGATGGTAAGTAACTGTTTTTATTGTTTTTTTATTAATGCGAGGTGCTATAGTTATATTAGGTGTTTACGAAAGAGAACTTTAATTTGCACTTTTTACAAATTTAACTATATTTGTTAACATTATCGACATGTTATAGCCTGAAACAACTGTTGTCACCGGGATGGAACAAGCGTTTACAATATATTAATTACATTGGATTTTACCGAAATAAGCAAATTGCCAAACTAAACTTCGGCGAAATTTCACTTTTTTAACACCCGTCCCCTACTTCGTCCCTTACTTTTCCGTACTTTTCCGTGTTTCTGTGCTTGACAAAGGGACGCTTTTTTTATACATAGCGTCATTCAAGAGTGGATTAAAAATATTGAACGAACATTATTCATGCGGAGTTCTTAAGAACACTTGAGCTGATTCGAGTAAACAAATACTAACCAAAGTGCTCGTGCTGGATTCACGTTGACGCTCTTATAAAAAAGGGAGATTTTTTTAAATCTCCCTTTTTTTTTGCTTTATTCCTACCCTATCCAAATAAATATCTACCAATTTACGCAATTATTTGGAATAATTGTCGGATATTCAGTTTATAAGCGAGGGTTTGTTAATGGTAAGAAAAGTATCTTTTAGTTGTTTTATAACACTTTTTGCAGCTTTATTAATTACTTCACCCCTCTTAGCAAAAAGCACTCAGACAAAAACTCCCGTTAAAGTCGATTCAACCAAGAAAGCAGACAAAATAAAGGCAAAGGGTTCTGTAACTAAGGCCATGACCAGAGAATCTGAAGGAATGGTTAAATGGAAACCGATGAAGGAAGTTGTTGCTGAATTTGAGGCCCTTGCCAAAAAATCTCCTGACTCAGCCCAGCTTCAGTATAATCTAGGTATAAGCTATTCACTTCTGGAAGAGCTTGAAAAAGCAATCGTAGCCTACAAAAATGCCATAAGACTAAGTAAAACACCTGAACCCGCGGCCCATTTAAATCTGGGAGCCGTTTATTATAGAAAAGGTGCGATTAACGAGGCCATCAAGGAATACAACGAAGTTTTAAAAATAATTCCAAACAGCAAGGAAGCATATTTTAATATTGGTATTGCGAACAGAAGAAAAGGCTATTTAAACCAGGCCGTGAATTCTTACAAAAAGTGTATTGAAATAGATCCGAAATTCACGGAAGCCTGGTACAACTTAGGAGAATCCTATCAGCAAAGGGGGAAACTTTCAGACGCGCAGAAAGCATATTCAGAAGCGATAAAACTTAATCCTGACTATGTAGAGGCATATCATAATTTGGCAAATGTATATTCGGATCAGGAAAAATTTGAGGAAGCCGCTCAGGCATATGAAAAAGTTCTGGAACTCGATCCTGACGATGCGGATGCCTACTACAACATCGGGCTGACCTATTTCAAACAGGGCATGGTGGATGATGCTGAAAAATCCTACAAGAAAGCCTTAGATCTTAATGACGAACTAGCTGAAGCCTATAACAATCTCGGCGTAATATATTCAAAGAGAAAAGATAAAAATGACAAAAAACTAATGCTTGAAATGTTCAGGAAAGCGGTAAAATATAAAATTAATTACGTAGAGGCCAATTTTAACCTCGGCGTCGCATATCAGGAAAACGAAGATTACGGAAGAGCTCTTGATCAGTTTGAGCTTGTATTAAAAGCCGATGCTGATCACGCAGGAGCATATCTTCACCGGGCACAGGTACTTTTTGAAAGCGGAAAATTTCAGCAGGCTAGAGACGATTACTGGAAAGCCGTCAAACTTGATCCTAAAAACCTTGTTGCACAGAAGCAGCTGGCACAGGTACTCGTTAAAGACGGAAAAATCGATGAAGCAATAAAGAGCTATCAGAATGCAATTAAACTCGAGCCTGATGATTTTGAACTAAGAATGCTTTTAGGAGAGCTTTTACTTAGAAAAGGTCAGCTTAATGAAGCGGCCGAGGAATTCAACGAAGCCAAAAATCTTGATCCAACGAGCGCTGATCCGTATATCGCACTCGGAGCTGCTTATATCGAAAAAGAATACGCACAGCCGGCAAAATTTGAACTTCAAAAAGCCATCTCTTTAAAACCTAAATACGCGCCTTCCCATTATCAGTTGGGCATTTATTATTTAAGAACTTCAAAACTTAAAGAGGCTGAAAAAGAATTTAATACTACCGTGATGCTTGATCCTAAAAACTCTGATGCCTTTTATCATCTCGGGAAAATAAGAAATCTTCAGGAAAAATACAAATCAGCCGTAGATCCCCTTAAAAAGGCCATAGATATTAACCCAAAGGATTCAAATTATTATGTGGATCTCGGATATGCATATTATCAATCAGGAAACGAGAAAAAAGGAGAAAAGTATTTCAAGGAAGCAACAGAAGTCGATAAGACAAATGCCGCAGCCCACTATCACTTAGGTTTTGTATATTTTCATCAAGACAAGGTTGACAAAGCCATAAATCAATTCAGGGAATCGATAAAAAACAACAAGGATTTCTTAAAGGCCTACTTTGCCATCGGAAAAATCTACGCCAGTCAGAAAAAATACGATGCGGCGATAAACATTTACCGTGAACTTCTCAAAGTTGACAAGTATAATCAGCAGGCATTAAAAGAAATCAACGACTTGAATGACGAAAAATTAAAGGCCGCGGTAAAATAAACAGGATTGCTTTAAGCCTTTCCGGCCCTGTAATGACGTTAATCTTTTATCTTTAGATCCTTAAATCCCTCTCCACGGACTTCATTCACATTGGAAACAGCTACAAAGGCATTTTCGTCGGTTTGCCTCACTATATCCAGAAGATCATGTATCTGCCTTGCACCAACTACGCATATCATGGCCTTTTTATCTTCACCTGAATAGGCTCCCTCGGCTTTCAGATAAGTGATACTTCTGTCCAGTTCCTTTATGACTCTTTGAGCTATCTCTTTAGGTTTATTTGAAATAATAAATGCCTGTTTTTTGGTATTTACGCTGACAAGGAAAAAATCTATGAACATAGTGTTAATGAGAATTGCAAGCAATGAGTACATAGCGACATCTACAGATTTGAGAAAAAGTCCGGCCGATGCGCCTATCAAGAAATCAATTAATAGTAGCGATTTCCCTATCTCAAGAGCAGAGTATTTGTTTATTATTTTAGCAATAATATCAGTCCCTCCGGTTGAGGCCCTGCTGTTAAAAACTATTGCCATACCCATACCGCTTAAAAGAGATCCGAAAATAACAGAAATCAGAAGATCATCAGTAAAAGCCTTCATATCAAACATATAATGGAAACCGTCTACAAGAACCGAGAGTATTATGGCTGCAAATATTGAGCGCCCCCCGAAGGTTTTGCCGACGATTTTAAAAGCAATTGCAAAAAGAACCGTATTGAAAACAAGCATGGAAGCACCGACGGGAATCTTAAACAGATGATAAAGTATTATAGAAATTCCCGATATTCCTCCGGCAGCAATTTTATTCGGAATTAAAAATAAATCCAGACCCAAGGCTAAAAGTGACAGTCCAAAAAGAATAGTCACATAACTTTTATAATCTTTTCTCTTTTTCATAACTGAAAACGTCTCCTGCGTGCACAAATCAAGCTACTAAAACAAATTGAGCGGTATTCCCGGTAAGAACTTTCTGAATATTTTTATATGCTCTTTGCCGAATCAATCTTGTACTGTGGGTTTAGCTTTTCTCCTGTGAGATTTTTTAGCATTTCTTCCCAGTATATAGAGGCTCCCGGGTTAAAATAGTACTTTATAAGATCTTTCCCCACTTTATTATTATCTACCACTTTCTTATACTTTTTCTTGAAATGATGAAGTGTCTGTTCACTTATAATATCCGCCAAAACATAGAACTGGTAATAAACGGGATGAGTTATGAAATGCATTTTATGCGACCAGTGAGGAAGTTTTTCATGCTTCTCAACAAATAATAGCCTTTGCATATGCTTCCACCAGATCTTGTCAAAATCCGCATCGGGATTCTTATAAATATCTCTTTCAAAATAAACCTTAACAAGTAAGTTTCTTATGTTAAAAGCCTCCCATGGCTTTGAGGCCCTTTCAAATTTTTCAAAGGCCTTTTTAAGCTCTTCAATATCTTCTTTTGATTTTTCCGGTTTGTCATACATCGCATATTTCAGGAACCACTCGCTTTCATAAGGAACCTTTTGAAGAGTATATGCTATGCCCTCGACAAAGCCTCCCATATCGTAGAGGTAGTGCAGGTTTAAGTTTTTATTTATTGTATGTTTTTGATGAATGTAAACGTCATGGACTGCGTGACCGGCTTCATGAAAAAGGGTATCATACTGATCTATCCCACCCTTATCAAGATTTGCCATAAGTCGTGATTCCTCACCTACCCACTTGCCGTTTTTAAATTCAGCAGACTTGATTCCCCAGCAGGCTGCATGAGGAAACTTGCCGGGTCTGGGTTCAAGATCCATTATTATATTCTTGGATTCGAGATCAATACCCATATTTTTAAATGAATCCTTAAGGGCCCTTACCATCCCCTTTTTAGTAAGATACTTGTCGATATGAGACGAAAATCCAAGACTTGCATAGTCCGCATCCCACGGTTCAAATGTTTTATAACCCTTTTTATTTTTAAAATTTTCTACGGTTTTTTCTGTTATTTCATCTGTTTCACTTACGA
>CAYYBZ010000064.1:0-8482 GCA_964470285.1 uncultured Oligoflexia bacterium | reverse complement strand
TCGTAATCCGGAATGTAATCACTGAAATATTGAGTATCGATATCCTTTCTGGTTGATTTGCGTGTTAATGATATCCCGGAGAAGCTCTTTGATGAGCCTTTTTGAATAATACTTTCCTTAATCTCATCCAGAAATCTTGAAGGCATTTTATAGCTTTGAGTTGCATAAAATCGCCTTTGAAAAGCCCCTGAAAGATAAAGATTTTTCATTGTCCTTGTTATGGCTACATAAAAAAGCCTTCTTTCCTCTTCCAGCTCCTCATAGTCATCTAAAGAATTCTGATGCGGGAAAAGACCTTCTTCCAGACCTGCTATAAATACCGTTTTAAACTCAAGGCCTTTTGATGTATGCACGGTCATAAGGGTTACGTAATTGTCGGTTTGCTCAAAGTCATCCTGAGAATCTACCAGCGAAATGGATTCAAGGTAGGAGTTTAGATTTCCGTCGGGGTGGATTCTATCGTAATCCTTTATTGAGCTTAAAAGTTCCCTTAAATTGTCCATTCTGACTTCGGCTTCATAACTGCCGTCATCCGCAAGCATTTTCTGATAGCCAGAAATATCAATTACTTTAGAGGTTGTATCATGCACGCTTAGATGCTCATAGCTGTCAATGTTTTCTACAAAATCCTTGAACGGTTTAAGTTTTTTCTCGGATTTATTTCCGAAACTTAAGCCTTTTTTGATAATGTACCATTCGGATGTTTTCTTTAAAGCTGCTTCATTGTTAAGCATCTGAATCGTTTTTTTCCCTATCCCTCTGGGCGGTACATTGAGAATTCTTTTAAGGGAAATGCCGTCGCTTCTATTTGCCAGAAATTTGAGATAAGCAAGAACATCGCGAATTTCTTTCCTGTCATAGAATCTCGTTCCTCCTACTACTTTATAAGGAATACCTCTTTGCACCAGAGCTTCTTCAATTGATCTTGACTGAGCGTGGGTTCTATAAAACACGGAAATATCCGATAAATTCTGATTGCCTTTTATTGAAATATCGTCGATTTTGGAGGAAATAAAGCGGGCCTCGTCTTTTTCATCGCTTGCCTGATAGTATTCAATGTCGTCACCGTCGGTATTTTCACTGAAAAGTGTTTTGCCCAGCCTTTGGGAGTTGTTTTTTATCAGCAGGTTTGCACATGAAAGAATTTTCTTCGATGAACGGTAATTCCTTTCGAGTTTTACAACTGTGGCATTTTCAAAATCCTTGGGAAAAGATAAAATATTCTCTACTGTGGCTCCTCTCCACCTGTAAATTGACTGATCATCATCACCAACGGCACAAATTATACTGTTTTCAGATTTCAGATTTTTTAAAAGCTCTCTTTGCACTAAATTTGTGTCCTGATACTCGTCTATAAGTAAGTGAGTCCATCTTTTCGTTAGAGTTTCGTGTACGTGAGGTTTTTTTATCAGTTTAAGTGCTTCAAGGAGAATACCGCCGAAGTCTATTGCATTGTTACGTACCAGAATTTCACAGTATTTTTCAAAAATATTAATCAGATTGGCCTTGTCGGTTTCAAGTTCGAAATATTTGTTTTCATCGAGAGTTCTGTTTTTTTCTCTTGATATAGTTTCAACTATTCTTCTGGGTTTTATTTTTTTATCTTCAAGATTGAGCATCTCGAGGCATTCCTTTATGGCTGCCGTCTGATCATCCTCGTCATATATTACAAAATTCTCTTTTAATCCGGTTTCTTTTATGAATTCACGCAGTATTTTCATGCATATTGCATGAAATGTACCGACGGAATAAGGTACTTTTTCAGCAGAAAGAAGCGTTGAAATGCGGTTTTTCATTTCTTTGGCGGCTCTGTTGGAAAAGGTCATGGCGAGAATAGAGCCGGGATGAATGCCCTTCTCCCTTATCAGATAGGCAATTTTATGCGTTATGACGCGTGTTTTGCCGGAACCTGCCCCGGCAATTATGAGCATGTTTTTATCGGTTATCTCAACGGCTTTTATTTGAGTTCCGTTTAAACCGGAAAGTAAATCCAAAATCAACTCCTTATCGAAAGTGAAAGGGATATTAGCATATAAGGTACAGAATTTAAACTTTAAGAGTATGAAATCCGTATGTTTATTTCCATAACCATAAGAATTTGCAATCATTTCTCTAGGCATGAAATTTGCTCATGCTAAATTAGAACTGATTTGACGTTAAGAGGGCTAAACCTTTAAAAATACGTTGACTTTGACACTCAATTCTTTTTAGATGAGAGGTCCGGTGCTTAATTATGATTAACGGGAGATTCAAATGGGGCTTAAGATTTACAATACGATGACGGGGAAAAAGGAAGAGTTTGTGCCTGTAGAAAAGGGCAAAATCGGCATGTATGTTTGCGGAGTAACCGCCTACGATCATGCACATATAGGGCATGGTCGCGCTTACATATGTTTCGATGCCGTTCATAGATATCTTAAGTTCAGGTTTGAAGGCGAGCATAAGGTCACTTTTATAAGAAATATTACAGATGTTGACGACAAAATTATAAAGAAATCCAATGAAGAGAGCCTTCCCTTTGAGGAAGTTGCCAAAAAATATTCAGATTCACTGCATGAAGATATTAAATCCTTGGGTTTATTGTTGCCGGATAAAGAGCCGAGAGCTTCGCAGCATATTGAAGAAATGAAAGCAATAATAAGGAAGCTTGAGCAAAAGGGGTTGGCTTACAAAAGCAACGGAGATGTTTATTATTCCGTTTCAAATTTTAAGAATTACGGCAAACTTTCCAAAAGATCTTTAGAAGAGATGGAAGCTGGTGCAAGGGTGGAAGTCTCCGATAAAAAGCGAAACCCCATGGATTTTGCACTATGGAAAGCGGCCAAGGAGGGAGAACCGTCATGGGAATTTAATGATGGAAGAGGAAGACCCGGCTGGCACATAGAATGCTCGGCAATGAGCTCAAAATATCTGGGCGAAACATTCGATATACACGGCGGGGGAAAAGACCTTGTTTTCCCCCATCATGAAAATGAAATTGCCCAAAGCGAGGGGGCTTCCGGCAAATCTTTTGCCAAATACTGGATGCACTGCGGTTTTGTCAACATGAATAAGGAAAAAATGTCAAAATCACTTGGCAATGTAATAAACATCAAAGAACTTTTGAAAAAATATTCTCCCGATGCAATTAAGCTTTTCATCCTTCAAACTCATTACAGGTCGCCCATTGATTTTGCAGACGAATACCTCAAGGAATCCGAAAAGGCCGTTTGCAGGGTTTATACTCTTTATAAAGATGTAAAGGAAATATCGCAGGGTCAGGGAGCTGTTAAGAACGACGATGAATTCGAAGCCAAATTCATAGATGCAATGGATGACGATTTTAATACGGCAAAAGCTATCGGATATATTTTTGATTATGTAAATAAGGGTTTTACTTTGATCGATAAAATAAAAACTTCCAAAGATAAGAAAAAGCTTCAATATGAGCTTAGCGCAACCATTTCGGCTGTTACCTTTGCTTCATCAAAGATGGGACTTTTCGAGAGTAGAACAAGTCCTGACGATTATTTTCACAACCAGTGTTCCGGTGGTGATATTAAATTTGAAACAATAGAAAAGCTTATTGAAGAGAGAAATTCCGCCAGGGCAAAAAAAGACTGGAAAAAGGCGGATGAAATAAGGAACAGGCTTTTAAAAGAATGCAAGGTAGAGCTGGAAGACAAAAAAGACGGCACCAGGTGGAAATTTATTAAATAGATGTGTAAGTTTTCTCTAAAATCCGATTTTAACCCTCAGGGAGATCAGCCCCGGGCAATTGAAGAGCTGGTAAAGGGAATCGAATCCGGGAAAAAAGATCAGGTGCTTTTAGGAGTAACCGGTTCCGGGAAGACTTTTTCTATAGCCAACGTTATTGCACATATTAATAGGCCCACTCTGGTTTTGGCCCCAAACAAAACCTTAGCCGCTCAGCTTTACTCGGAATTTAAAGACCTTTTCCCTGATAATGCAGTTGAATATTTCATAAGCTACTACGATTACTATCAACCCGAAGCTTACATTCCCCGCACCGATACTTATATTGAAAAGGATTCCAGTATAAATGAGAACATAGATAAACTCAGACATTCAGCTACAAGATCATTATTTGAGAGAAAAGATGTAATAATTGTGGCTTCGGTATCATGCATTTATGCGCTGGGTTCGCCTGAAGAGTATCAAAACCTTCATCTACTAATAAGAAAAGGTGATGAACTTGACAGAGAAACACTTCTTAAGAATCTTGTTAAAATTCAATATGAAAGAAACGATACAGATTTTCACCGGGGTACTTTCAGGGTAAGAGGAGACACCGTTGAGATTATCCCAGCCTATGAAGAGAAGCTCGCGGTAAGAATTTCTTTTTTTGGGGATTCTGTCGAGAGAATTGAAGAAATGGACCCTCTAAGAGGTAAATCTATTAAAGAAATGGAGAATATTTATCTTTATCCTGCCAGCCATTATGTGGCCCCTGATCACATTATCCAAAAAGGTATGATAACGATAAAAGAAGAGCTCGAAGAAAGGAGAAAGTTTCTAAAAAGCAATAACAGGCTTTTGGAACTTCAAAGACTTGAACAAAGAACAAAATATGATCTTGAGATGATACAGGAGATGGGTTATTGCACGGGCATTGAAAATTATTCCAGACATTTTGACGGAAGAAAGCCAGGGGAAAAGCCGTATACTCTTCTTGATTATTTCCCTGAAAATTTTCTTTTTATAATCGATGAGAGCCATATTTCTGTTCCGCAGATAAACGGAATGTATAAGGGGGATAGGTCCAGAAAGGAAACCCTGGTCGAATACGGATTCAGACTGCCTTCAGCGCTGGATAACAGGCCTCTGAAATTCGAAGAATTTGAAAAATATATAAATCAGAAAATCTATGTTTCGGCGACTCCGGCCGATTACGAGCTCAAAAAGACAAAGGGCGAAATTGTCGAACAGGTTATAAGGCCGACAGGTCTCATCGATCCCAGAATCGAAGTCAGACCCGTTGAAAACCAGGTAGACAACCTGTTAACTGAGGCTAAAAAAAGAATTGAGAAGAATCAAAGAGTGCTGGCGACAACGCTGACAAAGAGAATGGCGGAAGAACTGACGGAATACTACAGGGAAAAAGGACTTAAAGTAAGATACCTCCATTCCGACATCGATGCTATCGAAAGAACCGAAATATTGAGAGATTTAAGGCTGGGTAAGTTTGACGTACTGGTCGGAATTAATCTTTTACGCGAAGGTCTTGATTTACCGGAAGTATCACTGGTCGCAATATTCGATGCCGACAAGGAGGGATTCTTAAGATCGGAACGCTCACTTGTACAGACTTTCGGAAGAGCGGCACGCAACGTAGAGGGAACCGCTATTCTCTATGCTGACAGTGTTACAAAATCAATGCATCGGGCAATGAATGAAACCGAAAGAAGAAGAACGCTTCAGAGTAAATACAACGAAAAAATGGGTATTACGCCAAAAACTATTGTCAGAGAGATACACGATTCTTTAGCCAAAGTGTGCAACGCTGATTATTTACAGATTGATCTGTTTGAAGATGACACAATAAAGGATATCCCGATTAATAAAATTCCTAAAATGATTAAAAAGCTTAAAAAAGAAATGTTAACAGCCGCTAAAGACCTCGATTTTGAAAAAGCGGCAGAAATCAGGGATAGAATAATTAAGCTAAACGATAAGGAGCTGGAACTGAGATAATGGGGCCAAAACTCGGTCATAAGCTGAAAAATATTCCCGGTAGGCCCGGTGTTTACATAATGAAAGACGCTAAAGATTCTGTTCTTTACGTCGGCAAGGCAAAACACTTAAGGAATCGGGTTAAGAACTATTTCGGTCCGCTGAAAGACAAGAGAAATTCGGTTTTACTTTTTGTGCCCAGGATAAGGGATATTGAGTTTATCGTTACCGATAATGAAACCGAGGCTTTTCTACTGGAAAACACGCTGATTAAGAAACTCAAACCCCGATACAATATAAATTTGCGTGATGACAAGGACTTTCTCTGTATACGCCTCGACCTTAAAGAGGATTTCCCAAGAATGACTTTTATAAGAAGACCGAGAAACGACGGTGCAGTCTATTTCGGTCCGTATTCTTCTGGTTATGCGATTAAGTCAACGATGAAAGGTGTGGGTAAGATATTCCCGCTTAGAAGATGTTCCGATCATGTTTTTAAAAACAGATCAAGACCATGTATTCTTTATCAAATCGGACTTTGTCTGGCGCCTTGCACGGGATACGTTTCAAAAGAAGCGTATAGGGAAATTGTTAAGGGTGCAGTAAGTTTCTTAAAAGGTAATACTCGGGATGTTCTATGTGATTTAAGGATAAAGATGCACAAATCATCCGAGGAGACGAGATACGAGGACGCGGCAAGCTACAGAGACAGAATTAACGCTCTTAATGACTCAATGACTGAGCAAAAAGTTATTGGTGATGACTTTAAAAACAGGGACATATTCGGATTCGCAAGAAACGGAGAATTTGTTGCGGTTTCAGTCCTTCCTGTTAGGGAGGGCAGGCTTATAGGAGGAAAGAACTTCAAACTGAAAGCTAAATACTTAAATGACAAGGAAGCCTTCAGTTCGTTCCTGAGCCAGTATTATCTTAACAAGGCAACATTCACTCCGGGAGAAATACTCATCCCGAACCTTTTAAAAGATAAAAGTCTTTTAGGAGAAGCAATGAAAAAGAATTCACAAAAATTGCCGAAAATAATAATCCCACAAAAGGGGAGCAAGAAAAAACTTGTCGATATGGCTGAAGAAAATGCCAGACAGGCTATTGTCGAAGTACAGACGGAAGAAGAAAAAGTTAAAAAACTTTTGGAATCCTGCAAATCAACATTAAGTTTATCGTCACTGCCGGTTCGCATAGAGGGTTATGATATTTCAGGAATACAGGGAAAACACGCAGTCGGATCCATGGTAGTTTTTACAAACGGTATTTCAGATAAAGATTTATACAGGAAATTCAAGATTAAAGGGGTAAATAAACCCGATGATTATTCTATGTTAAATGAAATCCTTACAAGACGTCTTTCAAATCAGGATCTGGGTCCCCTCCCGGATCTCATAGTAATAGACGGCGGTAAGGGACAGTTAAACGTGGCGGCTGAGATTCTGAACGAGAAGTCCTACGATCCTATTAATCTTGTTTCAATTGCAAAGGAAAGAACAAAGAAAAACAAAAAACAAATAGACAGAATTTTTCTTAAGGGGCGAAAGAATGCCCTTTCTTTAAAAGCAAATTCCCCGGTTCTTCAGCTTATCGGAAGAGTCAGGGATGAAGCCCATAGGTTTGCTCTTTCCTATCATAGAAAACTCAGGGATAAGGTAAAGTAACAATCGGCTAAAGATGACATCAGCAAGTTTCGGCAGCGTTAAAAAATATCCGGTAATTTTTCCTTTAATTTATTATATCCTGGGTATTGTAAGTGCGCCTTATTTGGAGCCCGTCTATCTTTGCCTTTTTTTCCTGCCCGCATTTGCTCTTTTACTTTTTTTACTTTCATGTTCTTTAAAAGTAAGCGCGTTACCATTAAAAACTGTATCTATTGCAATGGTTTTGTTTTTTATCGGAGCAAACAGCGTCTTGTCAAAATCGATGTTCCGGATAAGCATGGATACTTCTTTCCCCAGAAGATTGAGCGGGGAAATTATCAGCCAACCGAGATTTGACAATTATAAAACGGTATTTGATTTCAAGACAATTGAAGTACTGGATAGGAAAGAAAATTTGCTGCCAAAGATAAGAGTGTTTGTATATGAAAAGTTAATTAACTTAAACAAGGGTGATAAGTCTTCCTTTTTAATATCCTTAAAAAGGATATTGAAAACCGATAAGCATCCTCTGATCAATAAAGCCAACGAATCATTCGGTCCAGATTATGTGGGATTTCTAAAAAGTTCTCATGAAATTGCAAATGAAGAATCGCTTGGCTTTATTTCGGCTGCAACAGGGAAACTAAGAGGTAAAATCGAAATAAAAATACAATCCCTTGCTCTAAAGCATAAGGGAATATTAAAAAGTATTCTTTTAGGGAATAAAAACGATCTTCTAAAGCACATTAAGAATAATTTTAGAAGAACCGGTCTAGCTCACTTACTGGTTGTATCCGGATTTCATTTGGGAATTGTATTTGCTTTTTTTGCATTTCTATTTAACTTTATTCTAAAAACCTTTAAAAATTTAAATATAAAATACAATGCCGGAGTTATGGCTTGTATTATGGCTGTAATACCGTCTTCCGTTTACGCCTTAATGACCGGCTTGCCGTATCCTACCATGCGTGCAATTATGATGCTTTTAGTAGGTATTATAGCGGTTTTATACTCAAGGCCGTTAATAGGAATGAATGTTCTGTTATGGGTCGCATTTATAATAACAACGTTTGATCCGGCAGCGGTGTTCAGTGTTTCGTTTCAGATGTCTTTTATGGCGGTTTTTGGAATCATTGTCGGGCTTAAAGAAAAACCGTTTATAA
>CAYYBZ010000063.1:1108-8688 GCA_964470285.1 uncultured Oligoflexia bacterium | reverse complement strand
GGAATAAAGGGCTAATCCTTGTTTTAAATTTACCATGGTGTGTAAATATTACAAGGTTGCTGTGTATATAATAAAGCTTGACAAACTATAACGCGTTGTGTTAGTGGGTTTAGTCTTAAATTTAGCAATACTTTGAAAAGCGAAAACTTAAAGGTCGTTGAATTTTTGACTTCAACAATATATGCTTATCTGTTATAAACGGCGCTTTTGAAAAACAGACTTAAAAGTATTCTTGTAAAATAGTATAAAGTTTTAAGGAGATTATTTATGATTAAGGTTTTTATCGATAATGAAATCACGGTGAATGAATCAG
This sequence comes from uncultured Oligoflexia bacterium, assembly GCA_964470285.1. Taxonomy (GTDB): domain Bacteria; phylum Bdellovibrionota_G; class CAYYBZ01; order CAYYBZ01; family CAYYBZ01; genus CAYYBZ01. The sequence continues at coordinate 8,375 of CAYYBZ010000063.1, read as the reverse complement.
ATCCCAGTATAACCTGGGTAACCAAAAGATACATCCCGACAAAAGAATCTAACGGCATAACCGGTCTGCACTTTCACAAAGTTACACCCAGAATAAAAAAGACTTTTCTTAAGAATAACGAAGGCAAATGCTGACCGGATTTAATAAATTTTATTTCTCTGCAATGTTCTCAAGTGCGGAATAATACCTCTTAGCTTCTCCCTGCCTTGAAAATTTCCTTGAAAACATGCCTTTAATGCTTCTTTTTGAAAGCTTTCCTCTCTTAGACGCTTTATAGAGTTTATCTCCCAGTCTGTACCCCAAAGTGTGAATCATTAAATTCTCCTTTTCGCTGTCGACCAGATAAGGAGTAACAGCCATATTGATAATGTTTGTCTCTATGGGAGTTCTTAAAGGAACAATTAGCTTGGAGGCCATAAACGCTAAAGCTTCATTCACTACATTTATATAAAACTTATCTTCCCTGGTTTGAGCTTTATCGATGCCTGCTAAAACATTCCTGATATAGTGGCCCGCCTCTTCCGATGCGTGAAGTTTGGACAGATTACCCAGATAAATTATCTGACCTCGCGGAATATAAAATCCCTCGCCTTTTAAAACATATTCCAGTATTCCCTTTTTGTCATAATCTTTGAGTGATTTAGTCTTTAAAATTTCTTCAATAAAATCAATTTCAAAATTTGCGTAAAGTTTATAGTTGAGACTTTTTACATTGATTCCCAGAGCAAATTTTTTGTTAATTGACTCCAGTATTTCCAAAAATGACTCGCTTATACTCTTGTCTTTATCAAGTTCCCTTTCACCGTCCAGATAGTTTAAGAATGAATTGTACCTCTCTACAGGGTGGCTGAGATTTAAAATGTAAGTATTTGCACTGCATTTTACAAGATTGGAGGATTTCTCTTTCATTTCATTTAGAAGTTTTTGATATATTCTGTCGGAACCTGAGAATATCCTTAAAAAATCCGATTTTATGTTAAATTTTTTCAGGGCTTTCGATAACTCCGCCGGTAAATGATTTTTTGCAAGCCATGAGTCCGGAACAAGACAGATCAGCTTAGAGTTTCTGTAATGACTTTTAAATAAGGCAAGCATACGCGCTACTTTAACGTCCTTTTTCATCAGGTTTTTGGAAGCTACCCCACCCGTATCAAGGGGTATAACCGGTATACTCCTGCTTTTAAGAAAATCTAAAACGGCAAAATATGATCTTAAGAATGAGTCGTAGCTGAGTGAATCAAAGTTCATGCTCAAAGACAGCTTTCTTTTGGTTGTTTGCCCGTTTTGGTAAGATTCCAGATATTTTCTTTTTCTATGAGGGAAAAGATCAATGCCGACTGCGATATCATTGCCTTCATCAACAAGTTTTTTCAATATATCAAGCAGATAGTATCTGGGCCCGTTATCTGTTCTGAAATTGCCGAACAGAATAATATCTTTACGCTTTATTTCATCAAAAATTTCATTGAAAGCGACATCAGCCTTGATTGAGCACACATCTTTTAGGTGGGCCCGAACGTATTTCTTGAGTAAAACGTTTGTGTCTAATGTTCTATGATTAATTTGGGCCGTAAGGTTAGAAAGCATTCTTGCATAATATTGAGCTGCTTTGTGTCTGGTTTTTCTCTTATTTTCACTACTTTTCACTTTTTTCATAGTAAATTTCCGAGTTTTGAGCTAAAAGTCCTTATTAATCTTTTGCGATGATAACTTAAAAGGCTTAAGAATGAAAAAGGTAATTTCATATAATTCAAAAAATACTAAGAGAATTGACTCATTTATAAAGGGCAAGTTCCCCTATCTATCAAAAAGTGAAATTCTTACCCTTCTTGGATCATCTAAAGTGACGGTAAACGGCAAAAAAGCAGACAAGGGTTACAGACTTAAACCAAAAGATAAAATCAATCTTAATTCGATACCTGATGACAATTACGCTAAAGTAAGACCCGCCAAGGCCTCAAAACTCAAGATTCTTTATAAAGATGATTACATAATCGCCGCATATAAAGAAAAAGGAATCCCCACACATCCCATAAAGTATTCGGAAAAGGACACATTATTAAACGCTCTTATTGGCAAATACCCCGAAATAGCAAAAGTAAACAAATCAATTGACGGCGGGCTCTTAAACAGGCTCGATAACGATACTACCGGAATTGTCCTGGCAGCAAGAACAAAAGAGGCTTTTAAGATATTTAAGAATCTTTTTAAAAGAAAAAATATTTATAAGGAATATCTCGCCCTGGTCCATGGAAAAACAGACAAAGAAGGTACAATAACTTTTCCAATCACACGAACCACAAAGAGGAAAATGAAAGTTATTAAAAATGACAAACATCCAGGTAAAAATAGAATCTTCCAGGCACTAACTTCCTATGAAACGCTTCACAGGTTTAAAAAATTCTCTTTTTTGAAAATAACTCTTACAAGCGCCGTAACTCATCAGATCAGAGTTCATCTAGCATCAATCGGACATCCACTGGTCGGTGACAGTCTTTATAACGATAATCCTTCTTCCGACAGGGAAATTAACGGTCATTACCTCCATTCAAATTCTGTAGAGTTTAAACATCCGTTTACCGGAGAAAATATAAAAATCTTCTGCACTATTGATAAAGAGCTTACAAAACTTTTAAACAGACTTTTCTAAGTTTTACCTCTTAAGGGAGGATAGCAGATGGAAATTAAGTGGCTGGGTCATGCAAGCTTCAAAATAACCGGATCCAAAACAGTTTATATAGATCCCTGGAAGCTAAAAGACGAGCAAAAAGCGGACTACATATTGATAACACATAATCATTTCGATCATTTTTCTCCCAAAGACGTACAAAAAATTGCCAAGGATGAAACGATAATTTTAGGACCGGTTGAAACACTTCACGGAATTAAAAGAAAAACTACCGAACTTGGAATCAACAAAACCCTCATATAATACAAATAAAACATTTCACCCTAAGGTTCAAAAATGGCTTTCATATCTGGTCGAACTGGACGGGATTAAGATCTTTCATACAGGTGATTCGGATGCAATAAAAGAATTTGAGGAAGTAAAAACCGATATTCTATTAATCCCCGTTAGCGGTCATTATGTGATGAGTGATGAGGAAGCCGCCGGACTTACAAATATAATCAAACCTAAACTTGCCGTTCCCATGCACTGGGGAGATATTATAGGAGAAAGATCAAACGCCCAGAAGTTTGCATCACTGGCAAAATGCGAAGTAAAGATTCTTAAACCCTCAGAAAATCTTAATTATCCCTGATCAGAAAGATTTCTTACGGAATATTTTTCTTTCATATGCAGCCTTTTCAAGATCTTCCCTGAATTTGGGATGAGCAATATTGATTAGGGATTCGGCTCTCTGCCTAAGATTTCTTCCGTGAAGATATGCTATTCCGTATTCAGTGGCTACGTAATGGACATCAGCCCTTGTAGTAACAACCCCGGCTCCCGGATCCAGCATTGGAACACTTCTTGAGAGAGTATCGTTTTTGGCAGTAGAAGGCATGGCTATTATGGGTTTACCGCCTTTGGATCTGGCGGCCCCCCTTAAGAAATCAAGCTGACCTCCAAATCCTGAATAGATTCTTGTTCCGATCGAATCAGAACAGATCTGCCCTGTCATATCCATCTGAAGGCATGAATTGATTGCAATCATGTTGTCGTTTCTGGCAATAACGAACGGATCATTCACGTATTCAGTCGGATGCATTTCGACTATGGGATTATTATGAACGTAATCAAAGAGATGTCTGGCACCTAAAAGAAACGAGGCGACAATTTTTCCCTGATGAATGGATTTCTTACGATTGTTAATAATTCCCTTTTCGACAAGCTCAACCATATTATCAGAGAACATTTCGGTATGAATTCCCAAATCCTTCTTATCATTCAGATAAGCCAGAACCCCGTCGGGTATTGCGCCTATACCCATCTGAAGAGTTGCTCCGTCTTTTATAAGGCTTGCAACGTTTCGGCCTATTTCCCTGTGAAGATCCGTTATTTCAACCCGGGGCTGCTCCGGCAGAGGATCGTCAACCTCAACAATGTAGTCGAGTTGATTAACATGTATGAACGAATCACCCAGAGTTCTTGGCATATTTTTGTTAACCTGGGCGACATTAAACTTTGTCACCTGACTCGCTTTTTTAGAAATATCGACTCCTACTCCGAAAGAACAAAAGCCGTGCTCGTCGGGTGGAGACAGATTTAAAAGATTGACATCTATGGGCAGAACAGTGTCAAAAAGAGCCGGTACTTCTGAGAGGAAAATCGGAATCCAGTCCGCTCTCCCCTCATTTATCTCTTTTCTGACATTGCTTCCGGCAAAAAACGCATTATGCCTGAAATGCCCTTCCATATCCGGAGTTACATAAGGCGCAATCCCGAAGGTCAAAAGATGAACTATCTCTACGTTAAAAAGTTCATCCTTTCTTTTAACCATTGCCTTTACAAGAGTTTCCGGTTCGGCGCATCCGGGATGAACGTTTATTCTCATATTGGATTCTATACATGAAACCGCCTCTTCAGCGGATACGAGCTTTTTCTTATATTGATCTACCCAAGACATAAATATTCCTTAAATCAATTTTTCAATTTCCGTATATTTTTCATTAAAAACATCGGCAACAATCTTTTTTGTGTGATGGCCGTTGTAAGTATAAACACCCTTAGCAAGAGATTTATCTGTTTTAAGGGCCTGCTTGATCCCTAAACGCGTTATACCGAAAATATATGTGTGAGTTGTGTTGGCTAAAGCACTGGTTGCGGTTCTTGCAACGGTTGTAGGCATGTTGGGAACACAGTAGTGAATAACGCCGTGTTTTTCAAAAGTCGGCTCAAAAGGAGTTGTTAAGCGGGATGTTTCAATACAACCGCCCTGATCTATCGAGACGTCAACAATAACCGAGCCCTTTTTCATCGTTGAAACCATCTTTTCACTGATAATATGCGGCGCCCTCGCTCCCCTTACAAGTACGGCCCCTATTAAGAGATCTGCAAATCTGCATGCTTTACTCAATCTGCTCTTGTTGGCTATCCATGTCATGGCCTTCTTATTGAGAAGCTCGTCTGCCTTTCTCAATCTATTAATATCGTTATCAATCAAAAGAACCTGTGTTCCTATTTCTACTGCCAATCTTGCAGCGCTTATACCTACGTAACCTGCGCCGAGAATAACTACCGAAGGCGGTGATGTGCCCGGAGCATTACCTATCAGTATTCCCCTTCCACCGCTGGTATTTTGAAGAAGATGGGCCCCTAGAAGTATAGATTGCTGACCGGCAATTTCACTCATTGAAATCAAGACCGGGCAGTTACCGCGCTCATCTTCTATAATCTCGTAACCTATGGTAGTGATCTTTTTCTCAAGAATGTTTTTTATTATTTCCCTGTTTTGAATTGCCATGTGATGGAAGGACATGATTATCTGCCCCTCTTTCAACATTGCACTTTCCTGCTCGTTAATCGGGGAAACCATAAGTACAAGTTCCGCTCTGCCTATAGCTTCTTCTTTTGAAAAAACAATCTGTCCGCCCGCATCAATAAATTCCTGATCAGTGTATTTTGAGCCTTCGCCCGCTCCCTTTTCTATAAAAACACGGTTTTCCTTGGCAACAAGATTTGCAACAACCATCGGCGTTAAAGCAACACGGCTTTCAAAATGGGTTTGCTCGTTTATAATACCTATATCCATAATGCCCTCTTTAAAAAATGAAACGGTTGTGATTATATACCTCCACACTTACCTCTTCAAGGTAATCCTTTATAAATTTCCTTTGCTTAACAAGCACTTATAAAGACTCTCAAAGTCTTTGACATGCGTTAATGCATAAAATTTTTTTAAGCATATATCATCAAGCTCATCTTGAATAAGCCAATATTTTCTGATATATAGCGGTCGCCTGCTTAAAAAGGTGATTTTAAAAAATGATTCTTGAAGATAAAAAAATAACGGTGCTCGGTTTGGGTAATCAGGGAATTGCATGGGCACAAAACTTAAGAGATTCCGGTTTAGACATTAAAATTGCTCTTAGAGCCGGCTCAAAATCGTCCGGAATTGCTGCCGACATGGATTTTGAGGTTCTTAATCTTAAGCAGGCTTTCATACATTCAGATATTCTGTGTATGCTAACTCCGGATGAAACTCATTTAGAATTATTAAAAAAATATGCTCATGAACTGGATGAGGGCCAGTCGATCGTATTCGCTCACGGATACACGGTTCATTACGGGTTTTTTAAAACTGACAAAAAGATTGATATAGTTCTTGTTTCCCCCAAAGGAACAGGTAAATCAGTCAGAGATCTGTTCCTGAAAGACAGAGGTGTTCCAGCATTAATAGCCGTCGAAAAGGATTCAACCGGATTTGCCTGGCAAACCGCAAAGTGCCTTGCCGAAGCTCTAGGCTGTCACAGAGCCGGCATTTATAAATCAACGTTTAGGGAAGAAACAGAAATAAATCTTTTCAGCGAACAGGCTCTTTATCTTTCCGTTTTACCGGAAATAATTCTTGAAACTTATGAAACGCTTGTAAATAACGGCTACTCAAAGGAAGCCTCCTACTACGAAACTCTTCATAAGCTTAAAACCATGTCCGACATTTTCCACAGAAACGGAATAGTCCAGGGCTTTGAAAAGGTAAGCTCGGTAGCCAGATTCGGAGGACTTGTTAACAGCAAAAGATTACTAAATGATAATTCTAAAAAAGAAATCAAGAAAATCTTAAAAGAAATTCAGGACGGAATTTTTGCAAAAAAGATGGCCGAAGAGAGTTCATCGGGTTTCCGTTATACAAAAAAGATCATGGAACAGCTGTCCGACAAGGATATCGAACTGACACACAAAAGATTAAAGGAGAAACTTTTTAAAAATGGACATGAATAAAAATAATCAAAAAAGAAGAACTATTCTTGATATAGCTTCCATGAAGGGAAAAGAAAAAATAGTTTCCCTTACAGCTTACGATTTTCAGACTGCCAGCATACTCGACGAATCCGATATCGACATTATTTTAGTAGGGGATTCACTGGGAAATGTCATATTAGGTTATGAGAACACCCTTCCTGTTTCCATGGATGATATGCTGCATCATACAAAGGCGGTGGCAAAAGCCGTTAAAAAAGCCTTCCTGGTTTCTGACATGCCCTTTAAATCTTTTCATGTTTCCAATGAAAAAACGATTGAAAATGCTTCCGAACTTCTCAAAGCAGGCGCTCAGGCAGTCAAGATTGAAGGAGGCAGCCATATAGTTGAGAGAATTAAAAG
>CAYYBZ010000063.1:0-1098 GCA_964470285.1 uncultured Oligoflexia bacterium | reverse complement strand
AGCACAAGAAACATTTTTACTTGCTTATCGTAAGTTGAGAGAATTAAAAGACTTGTTGAACTGGGCATACCCGTAATGGGTCATTTAGGACTTACTCCCCAATCCATAAATCAACTGGGCAATTATTCCATGCAGGGTAAAGATGAGAATGACTCACAAAAACTTATAAGGGATGCATACGCTTTAGAAAATGCGGGAGTTTTTTCCCTCGTTCTCGAATGCATACAACCGAAGGTAGCCGAGGAAATTACAGGCAATCTCAAAATACCTACAATAGGCATAGGCTCCGGAGAGCAATGCGACGGACAGATTCTCGTAACCAATGATCTGCTCGGATTTTCAGTTTCTCCTATTCCGAAATTTGTAAAACCCGTGCTTAATTTAAAATCCATCACTCAGGAAGCTTTGGATAAATACGTAAAGAACATAAAAGGTTAAAAATGCTTGCTATAGACGTAGGAAACACACAAACCGTATTGGGTTATTTTCAGGGCGCTGAGCTTAAAAAAAGTTTCCGCATCAATACCGACATAAAAAGAACCTCGGATGAATACAAGCTGATCATACGCGGACTTTTAGAAGAAATTTCCACCTCCTGGAATGACTTTGATTCAATAACTATCGGTTCAGTTGTTCCCAGAGTTACTGAAACGCTGATTCGTTTTAAAGATGAAAAAAATATCGTAATAGTATCTCATAAAAGCACTCTGGGATTTTCAATTAAAGTTCACCAGCCTCAAACTCTCGGAGCTGACAGAATCGTAACGACCGAAGCGGCTATTTCAAAATACGGATACCCTTTGATTGTTGTGGATTGCGGTACCGCGATTACATTTGACGTTATAAATTCAAACAAAGAATATATAGGAGGTGCGATTTCACCGGGCATTTATACTTCATCAGAAGCACTCTTCTCTCACGCTTCAAAGCTTTTTTCAACGACGATGGAAAAACCGAAAAAAGTAATCGGGAATACGACCAAAAATCATCTACAAAGCGGAATAATTCACGGATTTGCGAGCCTAATTGACGGTATGATATGGAAAACAAAACAGGAATTAAATGAAGGAGAAGTTAAAGTCATCGGAACCGGCGGCC
>CAYYBZ010000062.1:0-8695 GCA_964470285.1 uncultured Oligoflexia bacterium | reverse complement strand
GTATGTAAAAGCCCCGGAGGTTACAAAAGCAAGAATTTATCTTGAAAAGATGCAGGAGGTTCTGGGCAGGGCAAAATATGTCTATATAATGGACCCTGCTGCAAAAACTTTGCTGCCTCATTTTGATCTGAAAGATGTTGCCAGGCAGAAAGGGGGTGTCGAATGAAAGCGGTTACCTTAATAGTTGCAGCAGTAATTCTTTTTATAGCTTTTAAGATGTCCACCTTTATAACTACTGAATACACTCAGGCTATCAAGGTTCAGTTCGGCAAACCTGTCGGTGATCCCATAGTCAAAGCGGGACTTCATTTCAAGAAGCCTTTTATTCAGGAGATAAAGTATTTTGATAAAAGAATACTTGAATGGGACGGAGACCCAAATCAGATACCGACAAAGGACAAAAAATATATAAGAGTGGACGTTACGGCCAGATGGAAAATCATAGACTCATTAAAATTCTATCAGACGGTTAAAAGCGAAAGAGAGGCGCATAGGAGGCTGGATGACGTTATAGACGGCGCAACAAGAAACGTTATTTCCAATCATCTTCTTGTAGAAGTGGTCAGGAATACTAACGACATTCTGGAAACCGATCATATTGACATAGATTTAGGCGATAGATTCAAGCTTGAAAATATCAGCTTCGGAAGAGATAAGCTTACGCATGAAATCTTTGATGAGTCTGCAAAGGTAGTTCCTCAGTTCGGTATTGCGCTAATTGACGTAATGATAAAGAGAATTAACTATGAACAGAGTGTTCAGCAAAAAGTTTTTGAGAGAATGGTTTCCGAGCGTAACAGAATTGCTGAAAAATTCAGATCCGAGGGAAAGGGCAAAAAGGCCGAAATTTTAGGAAGAATGGAAAGGGAAGTAAAGCAGATTGAGTCGGGAGCTTATAAGCGGGCTCAGGAAATAAAAGGTAAAGCGGACGCGGAAGTTACCAAGATTTATGCAAACGCCTATAATAGAGGTAAAGAATTTTATAAATTTTTAAAGACGATGGAGTCTTACGACAGTGCCATTAAAGAGGACAGTTTTATTTTTCTTTCAACGGATAGTGAATATTTGAAGTATTTAAAGAAGTATCGTTAAATTCACAAAGACGGAATAAATGGGAGCAATAACAGCGATAGTGGTCAGGTACGGGCTTCACTACCAGAGATTCGGAATTGCTAACCCAGAATAATCAACGAAGAAAAATCGTCATGACCATTGACCCCGGTGACACCCTTATATGCTACGGGCCGGTGGCCGATATTAAAGATTTTACGTTTACAAAAAAGCCCTGAAATCTAGCGTATAACCTATTGACCTTTATTAATAATGTGATATAAATGCGCGTTCCAAGGAAAACTTTAAAAGGGGTAAGTAAGTGGATTTAACGGTTTTTTCAGGAAATTCGAATAAAATGCTTGCCGAGAAAATATGCGGCTTTTTAAGAACGCCTCTGGGCAATGCTACGGTGAAAAGGTTTTTAGACGGTGAGACATGGGTTGAGCTGAATGAAAACGTCAGGGGAAAAGATGTTTTCGTAGTTCAGTCGCTTTGCAATCCGGCAAATGATTATTTAATGGAACTTTTAATTATGGTTGATGCTCTTAGAAGAGCTTCAGCCGACAGAATCACCGCGGTTATCCCTTACTATGCATATGCGCGTCAGGACAGAAAAGTGGCTCCCAGAACCCCGATAACGGCAAAGCTTGTAGCGGATCTAATTACGGCAGCCGGGGCTAACAGGGTTTTAAGTATGGATCTGCATGCGGGTCAGATTCAGGGTTTTTTTAACATCCCCTTCGATCACCTTTATGCATCAACCGTTACTCTTGAATGGATAAAGAAAAAAGAAAACAAGGGTCTCGTGATTGTTTCACCCGATGCCGGGGGAGTTGAAAGAGCAAGGGCTCATGCCAAAAGGCTTGAAGCCGGACTGGCAATAATTGATAAAAGAAGAGAAGTGGCTAATGTTTCGGAAGTTATGAATGTCATCGGAAATGTCGAAGGTAAAGAGGCCGTTATAATAGACGATATGATAGATACGGCCGGTTCACTTACCCAGGCGGTTCCTGAACTGTTAAAGCGAGGCGCTACAAAGGTTTATGCATGTGCAACCCATCCCGTTCTTTCAGGTCCCGCAATAGAAAGGCTTGGAAAATCTGAGATTATTGGTTTGGCGGTAACGGACACAATTCCCTTAAGAGAAGATGCCATGAATTGCAAGAAGATAGAAGTTCTCTCAATTGCAAATGTTCTGGGAGAAGCGATAAGAAGAATTCATAATTCTGATTCTGTATCTTCGCTGTTTGTTTAAAAATGATATTTAGGAGTTATTGATCATGGAAAACATAAATTTAGAAGTAACTGCAAGAGATTCACGCGGTAAGGGTGAATCCAGAAGATTAAGAGCAAAAGGTATAATCCCGGCTGTTTTTTACGGAGCAAATAAAAGCGCTGTTCCTCTGGCCGTAAATCCAAAAGATTTAATGAAGGCAATAGATACGGGTGCCGGAGAAAATACACTTATCACACTTATTTCCAGTCAAAGTAAAGATCTCAATTCAAAGGTCGTTATTTTAAAGGACAGACAGCTTCATCCTATAACAAAAGAACTGGTTCATGTTGATTTTTATGAAATTGCCATGGATAAGGCAATTGAGGTTGAAGTTCCCATTGTTACTTTGGGTAAGGCAAAAGGCATTGAAGACGGCGGAGTTTTACAGATGGTCAGGAAGGAACTTGTTGTTGAGTGTCTGCCCGGCAGAATACCTGAAAAAATTGAAATCGATGTTTCAGAACTTGAAATAGGAGATACTATTCATATCAAGGATATTAATATTCCTGAAGGCGTTGAGCTGATTTATGAAACAAATTTTACCGTAATAAATCTTGCTGCCCCGACCAAGGAAGAGGAACCTGTTGCTGAAGAAGCTCCTGTTGAGGGCGAAGCTGCTGAAGCTGCAGAAGGTGAAAAACCTGCAGCCGGCGATGCTCCAAAAACTGACGGCGCCAAAAAGGAAGAAGCAAAGCCTGAGAAAAAGGCTAAAGAACAAAAATAAATTGAGGAGACTGAAAAACCGCTTTGAAACTGATTTTCGGCCTTGGAAATCCCGGTAAGTCTTATATCTACACACTTCACAATATCGGTTTTCTTACCGTTGATAACTATCTCAAAGTCATAGGCGCAAGTGCGGATAGACAGAAGTTCAATGCCCATTACTGCAAAGAAAGAATTGAAGGTGATACCTGCATCTTTATTAAACCCCAAACTTTCATGAATCTATCAGGTAAATCATTCGGGCCTTTTGTGAATCAGTTCAAACCCGAGCCGGAGAATATAATTGTTATTCACGATGACGTTGATATCGCAGAGTGCTCGGTAAAAATAAAAATGGGCGGAGGAGACGGCGGGCACAAGGGTATAAGATCCATAATTAATGAAACGGGGCAAAGAGACTTTGTAAGAATACGGGTCGGTGTCGGAAGACCGCCGCAGAATATGGAAGTATCCGATTATGTTCTGCATAGAATTACAAAGACATCTCTTATGCCTTTTGTCGATAAATCACTTCAGGCTTTAGATACAGTTTTAAAAGAAGGATGGAAAAAGGCCGCAAACCACATAAATGCAAACGGTGATGAATAATGGGATTTTCCATAGGATTAGTAGGTCTTCCAAATGCCGGTAAATCCACAATATTTAACGCTATATCAAAGACCAAGGCACAGACGGCAAACTATGCCTTTACTACCGTTGACCCTAATAAAAGTATAGTTTCTGTTCCGGATGAAAGACTTGAAAAGATAGTCTCGGTCATCAAACCTCTCAAACATACTTATGGCGTCCTTGAATGCATCGATATTGCCGGTCTTGTAAAGGGAGCCGGTAAGGGGGAGGGGCTGGGAAATAAATTTTTAGAGCATATAAGGCAGGTAGACTGCATTGCCCATGTCATTAGATGTTTTCGCGATGAAAACATTCCTTCCGAAACGGGTAAGATTGATCCGGTTAAAGATCTTGAGCTGATTGAAACCGAACTGATCATGGCAGATCTTGAAATATCCTCTAAAAGGTTAACCAGGGCTTCAAAGGCTTTGAGAACCGGCGATAAAACGCTTAGTTCAGAGTGTAAATTGCTTGAAAGAATAAAAGGTACACTTGAACAGGGCAAACCGTTTTTGGAAAGACTTAACAAGGATGAAGACGGATCAATTGTAAAAGAACTCAATCTTCTCTCATCTAAACCCTCAATTTATATTGCCAACATCAAGGAGGGCCAGGAAAAGGAATTGATAGACAGATTAAGTGAAGTGATTGAACAAAGAGGCTCGAATATTATTGTATTTGACGGTCTAATTGAATCCGAATCGCAGGATTTATCGGTCGAAGACAAAAAGGAAATGTTAATAGAATACGGATACGGCGAAACAGGATTAAACAGCCTTCTTAAGGAAGGCTATAGAACACTAAATTTAATAACCTATTATACGATCAAGGGTGAAGAAACCCGTGCCTGGGTATTGAAAAAAGGACAAAGCGCTCTTGAGGCGGCAGCTAAAATTCATTCCGACATTGCAATGGGCTTTATCAAAGCAGAGATAATTCATTATAAAGATTTCGAAAAAATGGGTTCAGCAGATGAAGTTAAAAAAGCAGGTCTGATGGAAATAGCAGGAAAGGATTATACGGTTCTGGACGGTGACCTGATACTCTTCAAATTTATGTAATATCAAGCAGTTATCAGGGTTAAGGCGGCAGCTTGCATTTCACCTGCGATAATGTTATAAATCGCTCACTTTTATTAACTCTCTACTCTTCGAATGGTTCGAGGGGTTGTTAAACCGAAGGGAGAATTTATGAGCTATAGCTACGAAACTGTTCTAATTACAGTCCCGGATATTGCGGATTCCGGCCTCAAAACGATCAAATCAAAGATCGAATCAACTATTTCAAAGTCAAAGGGCGAGGTTTCAAAGCTCGATGACTGGGGAATTAAAAAACTTGCCTATGAAATCAGCCACAACAGAAAGGGTAAGTATCTGATTTATTATTATAAGGCTGAGCCGTCAGTTGTTAAAGAGATAGAAAGAGACTTAAGAATTGATGAACGTGTTTTAAGATTTTTAACTGTAAGAAAAGAAGAAAAGAAAATTAAGGAAAAAAAGGAAAAGAAAATATAACTATTTAGATATATTCAGGAGATATTATGGCTTATTTTAAAAGAGACAAAAAAGGCGATGACAGGGACAGGGGTCGCGGGAACAGGGACGGTTTTAAGAAACTAAGCGGCTTCGGTAAAAGAAAAATTTGCAAATTCTGTTCGGATAAGGATGTTGAACTCGATTATAAAAACTATACCGTGCTTGCCAATTTCATCTCAGAAAAGGGCAAAATAGTTCCAAGGAGAATTTCCGGCACGTGCGCAAAATGTCAGAGGCAGCTTGCAAAGGAAATCAAAAGGGCAAGGCAGATTGCTCTTTTACCGGCAACATCAGGACTTTTTGAAAGGTAAGGGTGAAAAGATGAAGATTATACTGATTGAACAGGTAGAAAATCTGGGAAATCCCGGAGATATCATAGAAGTAAAAGACGGTTATGCCATGAATTATCTTATCCCTAAAAAGTATGCCATGGATGCAAGGGATAAAAACGCAAAAATCATCGAGCACAAAAAGAAAATCCTGGCCCAGAAATTCGCCAAAGAGAAGAAAGTGGCCCAGGTCAATGCCGGCAAAATCGAAAATCTTTCATGCACGATTTCGAGAAAAGCCGGAGAAAACGAAAAGCTATTCGGCTCTGTTACGGCAAAAGATATCGAAGATTGTCTTTACAACGAGGGAATAAAGATAGATAAAAAGGACATAATCATTGACGAACCGATAAAAACCTTGGGTATTTTTAACGTAAAAGTTAAGCTCAATCGGGGAATAGAGGCAAAACTTAAGGTCTGGGTTGTTCCCGAAGACAAAAAAGAAGAAGTCGCTTAAGTAAAATACTTTAAATCAGGGAGATATAAATCCTCCGGATTTAAAAGATAATAAAGAGGGAACTAGGTGACTGAAAGAATAAAAGAACGTCTGTCAGGTAAGGTGCCTCCTCAAAGCCTGGAAGCGGAAGAATCCGTTTTAGGCGGAATACTTATCGAAAACGATGCCTTAAACCTGGTTTTAGACACCGTCAAGTCAGAAGATTTCTACAGAAAAGCCCACAGAAAAATATTTGACTGTGCTGTAAATCTCTATGAAAGAAATGAACCCGTTGATTTAATTACCCTTACTAATGAACTAAAAAAGGCTGAAGAACTCGAAGGGGTCGGGGGCGCTGCCTATCTTGCATCCCTGGTTGATAAAGTTCCTACAGCCGCAAATATCATGCACTATGCAAAGATAGTCCGTGAAAAGGCAATTTTAAGACATATCATAAGGGCGTCCACCGATATAATAGAAGAGAGCTATCAGGAAGGCGAAGATATAGAGGAATTTCTGGATTCGACCGAAAAGGTAATACTGAATATCTCGGAAAGAATGGGCAGAAGTTCTTTTTATCCGATTAAGAGCGTAATAAAAGACAGCTTCAAGACCATTGAAAAGATGTATACGGAAGGGGCTGAATCTCCCGGTATCGTAACCGGATTTAAAGATTTCGATAAAATTACAACAGGGTTTCAGCCTGCTGACCTTGTTGTTGTAGCCGGCAGACCTTCTATGGGGAAAACTTCCTTTTGTCTTAATATCGCCGCCAACGTCGCCCTTAAGCAGAAGCTTTCGGTTGCCGTTTTTTCATTGGAAATGAGCAAAGAGCAGCTTGTTCAGAGAATGCTCTGCTCTGAGAGCAGAATAGACTCATCACTGTTAAGAGGAGGACAAAGCGGGGAAGTTGGGGAAGAAGACTGGTACAGACTGACAAGAGCAGCGGGAGAACTTGCCGAAGCACCGATATATATTGACGATTCAGCTCAAATAACTCCTTTGGAAATGAGGGCAAAGTCAAGAAGACTTAAACTCTCAAGTAATCTGGGCTTGATAATAATTGATTATCTTCAGTTAATGAGATCCAGAGGCCGTTACGAAAACCGTGAGAAAGAAATCTCAGATATTTCAAGATCGCTTAAAGCGCTGGCAAAAGAGTTAAGCGTTCCGGTTGTCGCTCTTTCGCAGCTAAACCGAGGGGTAGAATCCAGAGTTGATAAAAGGCCTCAGATGTCGGATTTAAGAGAATCCGGAGCAATAGAACAGGATGCGGATCTTGTGGCATTTATTTACCGCGATGAGGTTTATAACTCCGATACCGAAGATAAGGGAATTGCCGAGATAATCATTTCCAAACATAGAAACGGCCGTACAGGCGTTGCAAAAGTTGCTTTTCAGGCACAGTTCACCCGCTTTGAGAATTTAGCTTTCGAGTATTCTGCTTAATTCGCCATGAGTGAGGACAATAAGCTTCTAATTGTTGATATTCTTTCTTAATCTGATTTTTAACTCTTTGATCTTGCGGCGAAGAGTGTTGCGGTTTATACCTAAAACCTGGGCGCATTTGATTTGATTGAAAGAGGTTCTTTCCAAAACACTTTTAATTAACGCACGTTCGACGGAATTGATGACATTGGGATAAAGATTATCTTCCTCAACTTCTCTTACTTTTTTGAAATAATTTTCTACTTTAATAGATGTAAGTTTTTCTATTGAAACGTTTTTTATCGCACGTGCAAGTTTTCGGTTTTTTGCTTTCTGCTGGGAATTCATTGCGCTGATATTAATTAAAAAAAGAATTTTTACAAGCGAAACTAAAAATAAAAATAAAAATATTTTTTAAAAAATAACTTGCAATTCTTATTTTGATTGCCTAACGGAATTTAGCTCCTGTGCTTGTATTCGCTTTTGCCATGTAGTAATGTAAAGTGCTTTGCAAAAGAGAAATAAAATAAAGAATCTGGAATACAAGTATCTTTTCGGACCGGTTAATTCAAGAAGGCTTGGCCTTTCACTCGGTGTCGATATTGTTCCTTTAAAAACATGCTCCTATAATTGTGTTTACTGTCAGCTCGGTAAATCATTAAAAACGACCTGCAAAAGAAAAGAATATGTTAAAACCAAAGACGTTATCAAGGAACTTGAAAGAAAGATGTCGGAAGGTCTTGTGACTGATTACATTACTTTTTCAGGTTCGGGAGAACCTACCTTAAATTCCAAAATCGGGAACATGATTAACGAGATTAAAAAATTAACGAAAATCCCCGTGTGTGTTATTACAAACGGATCGCTTTTCGGAATTCCTGAAGTGAGAAATTCAATTCTAAATGCCGATTTGGTTATTCCGTCTTTAGATGCAGGAACGGAAGAAACCTTCAATAAGATAAACAGGCCCGGACCTAAAATATCCTTTATGGATATGGTAAGTGGTTTAATAAACTTCAGAGTTGAATATAAGGGAAAAGTTCATCTCGAGGTTTTCCTTGTAGAAGGGTTAAATACTCAGGATGATGAGATAAAATCGATTAAGGGTATCATTCAGAGGGTTTTGCCAGATAAGATTGAGCTTAATACAATAGAAAGACCGCCTGCTGAAGGGAATTTAAAACCGCTTAGTAAGAAAAAACTTAATAAAATTAAGGAAATTTTCGGAGATAGTGCTGAAATAATCGGAAGAAATAATAAAAAGGGAGAAAATTCTCAAAAGATGGCATATATAGATGAATTGATA
>CAYYBZ010000061.1:4584-8745 GCA_964470285.1 uncultured Oligoflexia bacterium | reverse complement strand
ATTGTTTCCGGTACAGCCAATATAGACAAAACAACCGATGTGACCGCGAATCAGAATTTCACTGATCAGGGAGTAAGCCCCATAGACAATTCGGAAATCCAGGAACTTCTAAAAGCACTTGAAGATATTGAGCAGTCAGATCAGAAAAATACCTGGGAAAATCTAATAACTTATATTCCGTTATTTAAGGAGGAAATTGCGGATAAATCCTCATTGGATAAATTAGATGAAACAACCCCGTCTGAGGATAAAACCAAACTGGAAGTCGAAGAGGATGATATAAATCTTATCGAATACATTGCCGATATATTCAAAAAAAAGATTGATGTTTACTGCGACATGTATGTTTTGAGACTTTCGATAACAACGGACAGATACTTCAATTACGATTTATCTTTTCCTCCATCAATCGGATCTTTAAACGATGAATATGCAAGCCAGTTAACCCATGATCCCTGGGGCACAGAATATCTTTACACTATAGGCGGTGATGCGGGCTTCAATTTGAGATCTGCAGGTCCGGACGCACAAATGAATACCGATGATGACATAGTACTCTTTACACGAAATACCGGTGCAAAAACTTATTGGCAGCTTTAAAGACTTATGCACTTTTATTTTCGTTTATTATCTCCTTTGCAGCTTGCTTAAGATTTTGAAAAAAAATATCAATGTCTCTGAATTCTATATCGGGATTAATTGTAACCATGCGAATAACGGTTTTCCCGTCAATCTCAGCATAATTCACCATGCTTTTACCGCTATGCCAAAGCTTATCTCTTAACTTAATGTTGAAATTATCAATATCTCGAATATTGGTTTTATACCTGAAACAAATGTTTATAAACTTTCTGGGAAAAGACAGTTCAAGTTCGTTTATTGACTTGACCTTGTTTTCGGCATACTCGGCAAGTTCAAAAAGTTTATCAATTCTTTCTTCGATTCTTTCTAATCCGTAATATTGCATTGCGAACCAAAGTTTCAGGGAGTCTACTCTTCTGCCGCACTGGAGAGATATTGGTCCGATATCATAGGAAGATGTTTCATTTTCATGGAAAATATAATTCTCATCAGCCCTTGTACTGGCAGTCGTTTTTTTAAAAATCCCTTTTTCCCGGGTAAACAGCATTGAACAGACTAAAGGCATACCCATCATTTTATGTGCGTTCCAGGCAAAAGAATCAGCATTGTTAATACCTTTTAACATCTTTGAATGCATTTTGGAGAATATTAATGCCCCCCCCAGTGCCCCGTCTATATGAAGCCACAGATTATGTTTTTTAGTAATTTCATAAATCTCTTCAAAATTGTCAAAGGCTCCCTTAACTGTTGTACCTGCCGTTGCCGCTACGAAAAACGGTCTTTTACCCTCTTTCATAGCTGACCTAATACTTTTATCCAGTTCTTCAGGTATCATTCTACCTTCATTATCCGAAGATACCTTAATTATATTATGCATGCCTATACCTGTTATATTTGCCGCTTTCATAAAAGAGTAATGGGCCTGATCGGATATAAATAAAGCGGGCTGAGAGTCGCATTTGGCCAACCCTTTTGATTTTGTCTGAGGAAAGAATTTATTTCTTGCAGCAAGCAGACTTAACATGTTCGCATTTGAAGCACCGGTAACAAAAATTCCCTCTCCTTGGCTAAAACCGAAAAGATCGCACATTTTTTTTGTGATTTTCTTTTCGATAAGAGTGGCAACAGGTGCGACTTCATAAGTAGCCATGGAAGTATTGGTCAACGCGCTTATTACTTCACCCAGAAAAGCAGGCATGGAAAAACCGCCCCAAAGCTGATTAAAGTATTGGGGATGATTTGTTCTGACTGAGTACTTAAGATAATTCCTAATTGACTCAAAAATGACTGAAATATCCCCTTTTGGAGGAATATCCCTTAAGATTTTTTTTTCAAGATCCGAAGGTTTCTGATATTCCACTACGGAGGAAATATCCCCTGTTGATCTTTCAAGATATCCGTCGATTATCTGTGCAAGTCTCTGTAATATTTGTTTATTTTCCACTTATTCTCTCTATAAAATCAGAATATTACAATATTTAGAGTTAGCCTGCTACGTGTTTATTGCGAAACATGAACTAAATAGCCTAAATTAATTCTTTTGCAATTAAAAAAAAATGCTAAAATTCAACTAAATCTAATGTCAAAGAGTAATAAAATAATTTTTGCCTGTATTTTTCTGATCTCAACGTTTTTATTTTCCTGCGCATCGAAGAAAAAAAATAAAGATGAATTCACAACCCCTGCCAGATTAAACATTTTAGAGTGGCCAGGAATTGATCAGACGCGATTTAGCTGCGTTCTTGAAAAAGATTTAAATTATGAAAATAACGAATATAAATGCAGCCTTAAACCCCTTAGAACAGAAAGTGAAATATGTAAGAGTGAAGAAGCCTTTTTTTCAGGACCTATATTTCCCCGCTCAAAAACAGGAATCGTTCACCCTTTCGTCAATGACATAAGTCTTTTTTGGGAAGGCGGAAGGCTTCAGAGCATGATAGTAACACTGGACCGGATTCTTGATGATATTACACTTAAAAGAATTTTTAAAATACCTGACCACACAGAACTTCCCAAAAATATTAAATCTGTAAATTTCCAGGAATGTACTTTCGGTTGTTCCTGCATTTACTTTGAAGGCTTTGAGCATTTAAGCAGGCAATCAATCTGCCCATCTAATATCAAATCAGGGAAATAGTACTAGAATTTAAACTTAACGCTGACTTTAACGTCTTTTGAATTATCGAACATCGGGAAAAGAATTTCATTAATCTTTTTTATTACACAGTTTTCAAGATACTTCTTCCCCATTAAATCTTTTTGGCCCTTAATCCCCTTTCCCTTTTTTTTCATTTCCTCAACCCGGCCTTCTGAGTTAATTTTCCATGTGTACCTTACTGTTCCCGTTATTGTTCTGTCCAGAGAAACTGCAGCCTTGTAACAGTCATTTATTTCTTGAGTATTTCTTTTAAGCTCATTTAGAACCTGATCTTCTGTCAGCCCTTTAGATATTTTCAAATCATAACTTTCAAACAAGGGGTCTGACTTTAATGTAGGAGCAATATCGACCTTTTTCTTTTTAAGAATTATAGGATAATTGACCCTTGTGAGACTTGCTTTTTTAGTTAAGGAGAATTTTAACTTCTTCATCACTTTCACAACACAACTTTCAAACTGCCGTGATAGTTTTTTTTCTTTATCTTGCAAACCGGGGTATTCCGATTCCATAATTGACGAAGATCGAACCCTTCCGCCGGCATCCACAAGTAAATCAATATAAATCCGGGCGTCCGACATCTTGTTGGCCAGGATTATCTTTTCATAGCATCTTTTAACTGTCGGGAGATTTCTTCTTATTATTAAGTCTACTTCAGATCTTGTTCTGGGACCGAGTATCTTGATCTCTTTCGATATTGAGAAAGCATCGCATGCAAACAAAGAAAAGAACAAAAAAAGCGTTATATTGATAACTATTATCAAGCGAATCTTATTCATTGCCACCTCCAGTTCAATATTTTGTCAGGACTTATTCAACAAATCAAATTTATTGGTGTGGCAATAGGTCATCATAAGAGTCATATATTTTAAGGAAAAAAGGTCGCAGTAAAATCTTTCATGATCATAACACTATGTTATTATTACCTTTAAAAATAACGCGAAATGGCATAGACTTTGCTCATCTTGAGTGTAACGTTATTTGAAAAACAACTGAATTGGGGTTTTAATCAAGTAAGTGCTTTGATAAATTAATTACCCTCTCGCTCCTTTTAAAAGGTCCGGGCTTAAAAGTCCGGGCCTTTTAATATTTTTAACACTTAATGCTTATTATTTGCGTTATCCTGACTTAATTTAAGACTTATCTTCTCTTTTAGATCTTTTACCTTTTTGCTGTGGGGATCCAGTCGGTAGGCTATATTTATAAAATGCTGTGCTGTTTTAATATCACCGTGTAAATAATTAAAAGCGGCGTAGTTTTGATTTAGAACGACGTTTTCCGGGAAAAGCTTTAAACCGTTTCTGAAGAAATTATCAGCTTTATTTAAATTGCCCATAACTGAATGACAGAATGCCAATGGCGCGTATGCCTCTATAGCATCCTTTTTTAAATTAATCGATTTTTCCAGAAATATTACTGCTTCT
>CAYYBZ010000061.1:1410-4574 GCA_964470285.1 uncultured Oligoflexia bacterium | reverse complement strand
CTTCTTTGCAATTTCCCGACTCTTTCAAAAATACACCTAAGTTTATATTGAATTTTAGATTATTTCCCGATCGCAAAAGCATTTCCCTGTACAACGTTTCGGGATTTTTGAAGTTTGTTGAATAACTGAAGGAAATTGACGCATATAAAAATACTAAAGCCGCCAAAGATCCTATCAATACTCTGAAATACCTGCTCTTTTCGGATATCAAAACAAACGGAATTGCAAAAATTAAACAATAAAACAGACTGGGAATATAAAGAAATCTTTCAGCCTTGATATCAAGAAAGGGGATAATCTGAGAAACGGGCAAAAGGCAAACATAAATCGAAAGAATACAAAATGAAAGAAAAGGTATCTTTTTGATCTTAAATATTGCGGTACTGATCAAAACGATATGAATTATATAAGAAAGTATTGCCTTCCATTCAAAAAGGTTTTTGCTTAAAATGTAATCTGAATAATTAATCTTAAGATCCAGCGGAATAATCAAAAGTCGGATATAATCAGCGAAAATCCTCGACATAGTGGGGAAAACTACCGAAAACTCTCTTTGACCGAAAATCGTACTGTTTTCAGCGGTCCCAATCGAACCTGATGCAAAATATCTCATTGTCAGGTAGAAGATTGCAGGGATCAGAAAAACTATGAAAGCTCCAATAACATATCTGTCAATTACTCTTCTTCCCTTTATCAAAGATTTAATAACGAAAAAGAGTATGAAAATGGGAAGAAAAACTAATGCTGTTTCTTTAGACATGTATGCCAGAAAAAGACTCAGTGACGCTAACGATGTAAGAAGAAAATAAGAAAAACCGTTGCAATTTATTTTTGGTTCTTCAAAACTCAGCAAATTTCTCCAGTTAGGGCTTCTAAGTATCAGCAAAACTGTTATTAACATAAACATTAAAGCCAGTATATCGGATCTGTTATGAATGAAAGCCACCGAATCCGCATGAATTGGGTGAACTGCAAAAATCAATGCCGGGAAAAACGCCTTATACAGATTTTGAGTAAGGGAAAAACCTATCAATAAAATAAGTAGAGCTACCGTTGCATTAAGCAAAACATTGATAATGTGATAAGTAACTGCCCTGTGACCAAAGACCGCCCTGTTAACAAAAAGGCTTAAAAGATATATAGGCCTGTAAATAGTATCTTCTTTATACTGCTCACCGTATACATTTTGAGAAAAGTATCCGGGAATATCGGAAACCGAGTCAAAACGATCACCGGGTTTAATAAACCAGGCGTCATCGAAAATATATGAATTACTCACCGTAGGTAAAAAAACTAATATGGACAGGATAAAAACAGATAGTGAAACCGATATCCTAGATTTTAGATTTCCCTTATTCATGGTATGCTTTAAAATGACTTTATCATTAATTTAATATAATTTTAAGATATTGAACAAACTTTCAAAAATATTCGGTGATGAATACTCCGATTCCGTAATATACAGGATAGTAAAACACACAAATATTTACTTTCTCGACAGCCACAGGCAAATATTCTGGATAAGCTTTCTTTTCTCATGCGTAATCTGGCTTATATCTGTTTGTTTTGAACTGTTTATTCATACAACTTTTTCTGAAGGCCTTCTGGTCGACAAAGACATCCCGATGCCTTACGCGGCCACATCTTTATTTATGCATCTTTCGTATTCCCTTGTGTTTGTAATACTTATTATTTTCCCGCTATCTTATATTTTTATTAAGCTTATTAAGGTTTTAAGCGGACAATCTTTTTTACAAAAAATTATTGCTTTTGCGGGGTATCTTGTATTCAATTATTTATTTTTTTCATGGTTCTTAAGCTGGTTAAATTTCATAACAACAAAGAAATTTATTGAACTTAAAGCAATACTTTCATGGATTAAAAATCCTCTACAGATAATAGATTTGACCGGCGGCCTTACCGGATATTCACCTTTAATAATGTTTGTTATTCTTATAGGTGTTTCGACCATAATCTTATACATGATACTTCTTTTAATATTCAAACTTAAACTTCCGCATAAAGCGCTGGGATTCACTTTTATTACACTGGGAGTTTTTATAGGTATTTTCACGGCTCTTGCCGTCTATTTTGTAGAAAACGATGAAGAAATCAAACAATCAAGCAGAAATGTAAAATCAGAATTTACCGACGTTCAGAAAAGAACGAGCCCTTTAATGAAAATAAAAGCGGATATTTTTGATTAAAAAAGGCCGTTTGATCCGTGGCAGCTTGAACAGCCCGCTTCGCCTTGTGAAACCGTAAGAGTCCTTACTTCGTTCATATCTATTTCGATTGAGGTATAATTGTTTAAATGGATATTATGAACCGGATGACAGGTAAAACAGTCGTATCTTCCCCATCCACCCTGATGTTCTTCAGGGGTTAAAACGAGTCCTTCGGGTGAATTCAAAAGATCGCCGTAATTTGAACCGTCGTTAAATCCGTCTCCGCATGCCGATATAATCAAAGTTAAAGCCAAGATATTTGCTGCTATGAAAGTGAATAAACGCATATAAATTCCGATTAATTAAATGTAAATTTAACCCCCAGATTACCTCTGAAATCCCTTTCAAAATCATCGTTAGAGTTGAACTCAGCCCCTACAACAGCCTCAAGCCCCTTGATAAATTCATATCCTAAATTCAGGGCAATCGCGGAAGCGTTGTCGGCCTCTCCGGTTATTTTATCAAATCTTAAGAATCCCAGCCTTAAAAAAGCCCTGAGTCTTTCTACAATGATGACTTGGGTCCGTGCATTTAGTCCGTAAGCTTTTCCTCCGTAACTTTGGTTATAATAAGCCGTGGCAAAAGCTTTTATCCTTCTTTTGAGGGCGCTGACATCAAAACCTATATTTAGCAGATGTCCGGGTTCAGAACTGCCTTCATCATAATCATATTTTAAATATGAGTAACTTTGGAAAATCGTTATGTTTTCGGTTAACATAAGACCCGCCGATTCACGCAGCTCCAAAACCGCGCTTCTTGCAAAAACAGAGAATATCTGTTCCCATGGATCCATTAAGTTCTCTTTATAATCGTATCGTGAGACATTCAGACCGAAATCAAAAAGCTTATGCGGTCTGAATGAAGCGCCGGCTGTCATCTTGAATGCGATACATCACCTTAGGCCGAGTAGCGGATTCGACGCTCCGTCGGCGGCCC
>CAYYBZ010000061.1:0-1400 GCA_964470285.1 uncultured Oligoflexia bacterium | reverse complement strand
GAATGAAGCGCCGGCTGTAATCTGATTTATAAATTGATTTGAGACATCGGTATTTAAGCCAGCGTATATTTTCGGCTTAAAGTCGATATTAAAGCTTTGAGCTGCAAAAAACCCGACCTCTAACCAATCTCCTGCGGTTTCAAGTTTTTCATATCTAAACTCTATCGAAAGATCGGAATTTTTTATCTTATTTAGAAAAAGTTTTCCGCCTGCCGCAAAGTTGTAATCCTCAAACTCATTAAGTTCAATAAACCTTATTAAACCGCCGTAAGCTTCAAAACCCACATAAAAATCAGGTTCGATAAGAATGCTTAATCCGTCAATAAGATCATAGTGAAAATTATTAATCACGCTTTGTCTGCCTGCTTTAATACTTACAATATTTGCTATATTTTTCACATGGAGTTTCGTTGAATAAAGATCAAAGTCGGATATTTCAATTAAAGGATCACCCAAAACTTTGAGGTTAATATCAAAATCTACATGCTCACCTATTGACGTGCCGGCTGCGAGATACTCTATAAAGGGAAGTTCTTTCTCGTCTATAGTATTTCTTCGAATCTGAAGATAGGACTGCGATTTAATCCAGAATGACGTATTTACCTGTGCCAGACATTCGCTTAGAAAAGAAAATAAAATAAGGAAACATATAAAAAAAACAGTAAAAACTGATTTCTTTTTGCCGGTATCGTAATATCTGTTACTGCGTTTTATAAACATAACTTATTAGAATTAAATAAAAAATAAAAAGTAAAAGCAAGTAAACCTAACATAATTTACGCTTTGCGTCAACCGTATTGCTCCGTTATTTTGCATGAAAAAATCCATTCATTTTAGTACCGGACAACCCTTTTTCGGAGGGTTCTTTAACAGCAGCGGATATTTTGACCAGTGCGGGTTATGACATTTTGTACATTTCAGTTCCAAATTGGCTTTGGTATGGCCTGTTTTAATTTTGCCTTTTTGCTTAAATGACTTTTCATGGCATGAAAAACATAAACTCGAAGTTTTCTTTAAAATGTATTTATCAAAATCCGAACTGTGTGGATTATGACAGGACACACAGTTGAACTTCGCAGGTGTATGAATCGATTTAGCTTTTTTAAATTCCTCTGCCATATCACTGTGACAGGTCTGGCAAAGTTTTTTACCCGTATCGTGAAGCAGTTTGGGATTATTGTTTGCGTGAGGATTGTGGCATGAAATGCAGTCATCTCCCTTAAGAGGCCCGTGTTTAAACTTTTTAGAAAAAAGCTCGGTTCCGTGGCACATGCCGCACATATCTGTATTTTTCTCGTTGTTCAGCAGTTTGTCAACAGATGATCCATGCGGATTATGGCATGTAAGGCATGAATCTCCCGAGTTCATTATATGGTTGTTTGACTTTTTTTTTTCATAAT
>CAYYBZ010000060.1:0-8776 GCA_964470285.1 uncultured Oligoflexia bacterium | reverse complement strand
GATGAGTTTAAGGAAACGGTGCCGGATCCGGATATTCATGATATTTACCCCAGCTTTGGTTACAACACCGGCGGCGGTGAAATGAGGGTTAATATAAGCGGAAATTACTTCGGTCCCTTAACAATGGTTAAGCTTACAGGCGGGGGTTTAAGAAAAGATGAAGTCTGTACGATAACTTCTGTCTCTGACAATTACATAGAGTGCCTTTTCGATCTTTACGATGTTTCTAAAGGTCAATACGATCTGGTTGTTAGTAATACATACGATAAAAATGCGGTCCTAAAAAAGGGTTTTGAAGTTTTAGGAAGAGAGATAGAGCGGCAAAGTTCGGGTGGTGGCTGTGGACGAATAAGCGAATCGGCTCAGGATAGGGGGAGAGCCGTTTCGCTCTTCGGCCTGATTATCCTGATATTTCCTGTAACGGTCAGTCTTTTAAGAAAAAGACTTTGCCTTCAGTCTGCCGTAATCAAACGAAAGTAATTGGCGATTAAATCAGGGCTGTAATCTTTTAAGAAACGTACATCCCTGCATAGCCCACTACCTGATCATAATCTCCCGATGTTTCACCCGAGTTTGTGTATTTGACTAGAGTGCCCTTTTTGGCTCCCATCTGTTTTGCGGCAAAGAGCATGCAGGTTGTCGGCACAACTCCGCACATTGTAATACTTTCTTTTCTTACGGTATTGTAGAGACCTTCCGGATTAATTTCTTCTATCTGTTTTAATGCAAGCATATCCTTTTTTTCGGCGGTTTTTGCATCCTCGTAATGGGTCATGTCGGTGCTGGAAACCATAAGAATATTTGAGTCCGATTCCTTAATTACAGTTGCCAGGGTTTTGCCGAGATCGCGGCAGTCTTCAAGTGAAAGATGTGCAAGAGTAATTGGAACCATGGAAAATTCATCCTTAAAGTATTGTATGAAGGGAATCTGAACTTCTAAAGAATGCTCCATCAGATGGGCCTTGGTATCTTCCTTAGCCTTTTTAAATTTTGAAGTAATAAGTTTTGAAATATCTTCATCGATTTTAACTTTACCCAGCGGTGTTTTCCAGCTGCCCGACGGCCACAGGGATATTTTTTCGCCCATGCCCGTATGATTAGGTGAGAGTATTATGAATTTATCGGGAAGGTTAATTTTTGAAAAAATCTCCCCGGCTACCTTACCTGAATACATATATCCGGCATGAGGAGAGATAATTGCCATGGCATTTACCTTTAGAGCGGTTTTTGGAACGAATGAAGCAAGGTCGCTTTTCAGCATTTCTGCGCTACCCGCATAGAAACGGCCTGCGAAAAAAGGTTTTCTATCCATGATGTAATTTCTATTATATGTTCATTCCGATAACAAGCAAAATCCCGAGAAAGCTGTCGGATGATTTTGCCCCGTCGACTACATCGGCCCTCGAGCCTGCCGCTGTGTCCGGTGCTCCGAATTTTACGGAATGTTTGTTATATTGAATATCAAATCCCGCAAAGAGCCATTTCCAGAAATTCCAGTAGGGCCCGAATGACATCTGCCAGCCCTTCGATGCATTATCGGTTCCGTTGTTTATGACTCCCTCCGAGAGCTTTGATAGAATAAAGTAGTCGAAAGAAAAATTGATGCCGAGTTTGGGATTTTCAAGAAACCAAAGAGGAAACTTGGCTCCGATGCCGAACATGATATCTGAATACTGATTTGAGCTAAGTACGGCAGATTCCTGTGTGCCCGGTTTGAATTTCTGAAGTGTGTAGCCGAATCGTGCATATGCGTATGGACTTCTTTCCTCGTCTCTTAAGAAATGGTATCTGCCTTTGAGGCCTCCTCCGAACTGGGTAAAAGTCGTTTTGACCGAGAATTCCGTTCCCCCCGGAGGTGTAACATTTAAAGTTAAAAAGCCCATGTTGTAGAAAAAATCAATTCCAATATATTCAAAAAACCACGCTTCTGCAAAAATATAAACATCCGGGAAAAAGCCGGTTGAAACGTCTATGATGTTTACTACGGCAGAACCTGCGGGGTTTGTTACGCTGTAGCTGTTTTTGTAAAAAGCCGGAGCAAGTTTTGCAGTCAGCCACTTTCTTTTAAAGCCGGATTCACTTTCACTCTCTTCACTTTCCGCTTCTTCTTTCTCATCATCGTCGGTTGTTCTGAATCTTACCTTTTTTCTTCTTTTCTTTTTAGCACTTTCATCTTCTTCTCCCGTGACCCAATCGGGAACGTCGTCTCCCTTTTCCTGTTCATCGGGGATTTCACGGCGTACTATTTGATCCGGCTGAGCCGGTTCTTCGTAATAATCTACGTCGGGAGAAGATGTGGGGATAGGGGCAGGAGTCCGTTTAGGTCTTGCGGCAACTGCTGTGCGCCTTCCGGCGCTGGTTAAAAATCTTGAAGAGGCTGCAGCGCTGGCTTTTGGTCCTATGTACTTGTTGAAATGGAAAGTATATATCCTCACCGGGGCCTGAGTATTAATTCTTTCCATTTTCATTCTCAGTTGGTACTTTTTCTTGGTTCCTTTTTCCAGAACTCCGATTACTATGGCGTCGACACCGAGATATTTACCGACTGCTTTACGATAGCTTTTCTTGAGCATTTTTCTTCGGGATATGTTTTTAGATTTGAACAGTGCGATTGTCTGGGACTTTGAAAGTACTTTGAATTTGGCTCTTTTGGCCAGTTCTTTTCTTATAAAATCCGATGCTTTTACGGCATTAAATTTTTTAGTTTTATCGTAAAAATCAATTACGATAACCTTTCTTATTCCGCGGTAGCTTACTGCATGGGATTTGCCGATATTAGCGAAGGCTATAAAAACAAAAGTTAGAAACAGAAAAATAAAAATCTTTCTTAAGGGTAAGGTCATAGCTATCTCCTATATATTATACAAGTTTAACAGGTCGGAATTATAAATGAAATAAAAAATTCTGATTAACTGCTGCTAAGAGCATCAGTTTGAACCAGATTGAATATATTGGCTTGGGGAGGCTGCACGCGAGATTTCATCAAAGAAATCTTTAAATTTGTCTGAAAAGCCGATCCGGGATTCTAAAATCTTAATAGCGGCAAAGAATTCGTTAAAAACCGGCTCATTTTTAAAACTTCTACCCAGTTGACTGATTTTAATAAGTTTATCTTTTATCTGGATATCTGAAGACAGTATGTCCCTGACGACAGGCAGTGAAAATATAATATCGGCCTTATCTGCGGTCAGATCCGGATCGTTTGATTTTTCAAGATGCCAGATAATATTTTCAAGATCTGAATTGTTGAGTTTTTCCACGGTAAACAGATTCATTGTTATCTTATTTATAAGTGATTTAACAATTTCGTCTTCAAATCCTTCTATCAGCTCCCAGTTGTAGACGTCATCACACCAGTTATAAAGGTCCATTCTTGAAATATTTCCGTCAAGGCACCTTCTGATATTGCCTGCGAGGGCATTTCTGGAGATGATAATTTTTTGTTCCGGATAATAGTTTCTGGTTTCAATTCCGGCCTTATTTAAAAGAAAAAACAAGATATCCGATTTTTCCCTAATATAGGGAATCTGTTCTTTAAAGTGTTTGCTTGATAAAGCCCACGTGTTAATTTGAGTCAAAGTAAGACGGCCGGTAAGATAACCGAAAATCTTATCAATAATATCTTTTCGTAAGTTTTCTTCCATTTTAACAGGTTGCATGAATTATCGGTATATTTTCAAAATACTACCTGATTATTCATTTGACAATACCCCTTGGCCAAAATTATGTTAAAAATGCCGTCTAAAGGGAGAAAATAATGATAATGAAAGCAAAGTATTTAAATCTGATTTGTCTGTCCGTCTTTATACTGCTTTCATGTAATAACGGAGAGTCCAAATCAACTAATTCATATCTATATGTTAAAAAATCAAAACTTGCAGGTTCATGGTATCCTGAGGAAAAAGAGGCTCTTCTCAAAACACTCAAAGATAACTTAAAAAAGGCTGAGTCTGAAAAAGACAAATACAGGGACCTGTACGGAATTATCTCTCCGCATGCCGGATATTATTTTTCCGGTGCCACAGCAGCCTACGGCTTTAAGCTTCTGGATAAGAATAAAATAAAAAGAGTTGTCATTATGGCTCCGTCACACTATTCTTCGTTTCGGGGTTTTTCTACTGCTCCCTATTCTCATTATGAAACACCTTTGGGACGTGTAGAAATTGACAAAAAATCCGTTAATAAACTTAAAAGTCATAATCTTCACGTTGATGATGCCAAAGCCCATGAACCGGAACATTCAATTGAAATTGAAATTCCGTTTCTTCAGGCTGTTCTGGATGATTTTAAGATAATACCCATACTGGTTGGGGAACTCTCTCAAAAAGATATTGACAGCATGGTTCCCGGTTTAAAAAAACTTATTGATGAAAAGACAGTATTTGTAATCAGTTCGGATTTTACTCATTACGGTCCAAGATTTGCGTATTCACCTTTTAACTTCAAAAATAAGCCCGATGGAGATGATATTTTAACTGCGGTTAAAAAGCTTGACGACGGTGCAATTGAAAAAGTCACAAATCTGGATTGTCCCGGGTTCAGAGAATACGTTAATAAAACTAAAGCGACCATTTGCGGCAAAAATCCCATAGCCCTGTTTTTGAGGATTATTGAGAACCTTCCTTCAAGCAGCGCAAAACTTTTAAATTACGCAAATTCGGGGAAAATCACATCGGATTATTCAAATACGGTTAGTTATGCCTCTATAGTTTTCTACAGGGATAAAAACAAGGGCGCTAAAAGAAAGGAAAAGGCGATGGAAGAATACATATTAACAAATGATGAAAAAAATACGCTTCTCAAGATCTCAAGAGACACTCTTAAAAACTTCCTCAAAGATGAAAAGTATCCTGAAAAGAACAAATATAAACTGACCGACAATTTAAATGCAAAAAGGGGGGTTTTCGTAACATTACACAAGAAAGGAGCGTTGAGGGGCTGCATCGGCTATATTGAGGGAATAAAACCCGTATATCAGGCCGTAATGGAAAATACAGTTAACGCCGCACTGGAAGATCCGAGATTTCCGAGAGTAAAAAACTCAGAGATAGATGAGTTAGACATCGAGATATCGGTAATGACTCCTCTTAAAACGTTTAAAAAAGCTCAAGAGATTGAGATAGGAAGGGACGGGCTCGTTATCTCAAAGGGTTTTCATAGGGGTCTTTTACTTCCTCAGGTGGCCACCGAGTGGAAGTGGGACCGGATTCAGTTTCTGGAAGCTGTATCAAACAAAGCAGGTTTACCCAAAGATTCATGGAAGAAACCGGATGTAAAACTTGAAAAGTTTTCGGCTATTGTTTTTGGAGAAAAGAAAAATGGACAAAAGTAAATCTTCACACTCAAGAAGAGGTTTTATCAAAGGTATTTTTGTTTTTCTTTCTTCTGTATTTGTTTTTAAACCGGCCGATCTGTTTGCCGTTAAGCTCAATCCTTTTAAGAGAAAAGCAAAATTTAAAGGTAAAGTTGCCCTGGTCAAAGACAAGGGGTATTCAAAAAACTACGAAATTAAGAGAAGAATGAATTCGGCGGCGCAAATGCTTAAAGGTTCTCTTTTGAAAATTACGGGTTCCAAAAGTGAAAATCAGGCATGGGAAGCGGTTGCAAAAAGGGGGGATAAAGTAGGGATTAAACTCAACTGTCTTGCTGCTCCGCATCTTTCTCCAAGCAAGGAGCTCGTATTTGCTATTACAGACGGCCTTGTGCTGGCCGGAGTAGCGAAGAACGATATAATTATTTGGGAGCGTTCAGAAAGGGAACTTTTAAGAGCCGGATTTGCGATAAATACATCTTCAAAGGGCATCAGGGTTATGGGTACGGACTCGCTTAAGGTTCCCTATGACAATAAAATAAGAACATCAGGCTCCATAGGAAGTCTGTTTTCAAACGTAGTTGTGAGTATGTGCGATACTTTAATAAATGTGGGCGTTTTGAAGGATCATTATCTTTGCGGAGTCGGGGCCGGAATGAAAAACTTTTACGGCGCCATTCACAATCCAAACAAATATCATGATAATAATTGTGACCCGTACGTTGGGGATTTATGCAACCATCCGCTTATTAAAAATAAACTTAGATTGACTGTGATAGATGCATTGATCTGTCAGTGGGAGGGAGGACCCGGCTACATTCCGGATTACTCAAAGGAGTACA
This sequence comes from uncultured Oligoflexia bacterium, assembly GCA_964470285.1. Taxonomy (GTDB): domain Bacteria; phylum Bdellovibrionota_G; class CAYYBZ01; order CAYYBZ01; family CAYYBZ01; genus CAYYBZ01. Next base: position 2,623 of record CAYYBZ010000060.1, on the reverse strand, counting down.
ATTCAATAATTTTGGGATTTGATCCCGTTGCGGTTGATAGAGTTGCGTTCGATATTATAGATTCCGAAAGAAAGAAAAACGGTCTTAAATCCTTAAAGGAAGTAAAAAGATATCCTCAATTCATATTTTCCGCGGATAAGCTCGGTCTGGGTGAAAGTGATCTGGGAAAAATAAATATTTTTAAAACTTTTAAATCTTAAATGAGAAATAAAAATACAAAGCCTGTTAAAAGAACCGATAGTACTCTTTTTGAAGCAAGGTATTATGAAAAATTAAAGACAGCAAAGATCAAATGTGTTTTATGTCCACGGGAATGTGAGGTAACGGATTTAGAAAGAGGTTACTGCGGTGTAAGGGAGAATAAAAAGGGAACTTATTATTCCCTTGTGTACGGGAAACCGTGCTCGGTTGCCGTTGATCCGATTGAAAAAAAGCCCCTTTTTCATTTCAAACCGGGGACTAAGGCTTTTTCCTTAGCAACGGCCGGTTGTAACGTAGAGTGCAGATTCTGCCAGAACTGGAACATTTCTCAGATGCGTCCTGAGCAGATTGAGTCCATAGACCTTCCGCCGTCAGGTGTAGTATCCGCAGCATTGAGAAACAAAGCCAAATCCATTGCCTTTACCTACACCGAGCCCGTTGTTTTTCAGGAATACATGGTTGACACTGCAAAACAGGGGAATAAACGAGGCATTCCTACGGTTATGATCACAAACGGATATATTAAAAAGGAGCCTTTAAAAGAAATTTGCAAACACCTGCCTGCGATAAAAGTTGATCTGAAGGCCTTTGCCGAAAAATTCTATAAGGAATCCTGTTCCGGCGAATTAAAACCGGTTTTGGATGCATTAATTGAAATGAAAAAAAACGCAATCTGGCTTGAGCTGGTTGTTCTGATTATTCCGACTCTAAATGATTCGGAAAAAGAGACGGATGAAATGACCAAATGGATTGTAAAAAACTTGGGCAAAGACGTTCCGGTTCATTTCACAAGATTTCATCCCATGTACAAGATGAAGAATATTCCCTCAACTCCCGTTAAAACTCTTGAAAACTTAAGGGAAGTATCAATGAAAAACGGTTTGCCGTTTTCTTACATAGGCAATGTTCCGGGTCATCCGGGTGAGCATACTTACTGTCCAAAATGTAAAAATATTGCCGTTAAAAGATTCGGATTTTATGTGCTTCAAAACGGTCTGAAAAACGGCAAATGCATAAAATGCGGCGAAAGTATTCCCGGGATATGGCTTTAAACTCTAATACAGGCTTTCTTTGTAGATTTTAATCCCCCAGATTATCAGACAGGATAATTTGACCGAAAAGACAACAAGGAATGTTTCTCTTATCCCTATGACGGGAATAAAAAAGAGCCCGCATAAAATTGCTCCTAATCCCGCTCCAAAATGATCAAAGCTGTCCGTATATGAGGCGGCTCTTATCAAACCGGCCTTTTCATAGAAGATTCTGTTGGAAAGAGGAAATTCAAAACCGGTAAGAAAGCCGCTAACAAGAGTTGCGACAAACAGGGTAAACTCGTGAGGTATTATTATAAAGCAAAGAGGAAATGTCACGGCAATAAAAGTAAAGATAAGCTCGGCGATAAAGATAAGTTTTATGTTATGTGAATAATTCTTTCTAATTAGAAGGTTTCCGTAAAGGCTTCCCAGGAACAGTCCGAGCATAAAGAATCCAACAAGAAACCCTATTGACGAATAAACATAGCCGAAATGTGTCTGAAAAAGGTAAATTGCCAGCAATTCAAGGGAAAAACCGCTAAGCCCGGTTGATCCGATTGTTAAAAGCGCATTGAAAGCGCCGCTTTTATCCCCCGAGCAGAAAACATTTATAAGAATTCCGGTTGCAAAAACAACTAATACGATAAGCAGGTAATGGTAAATGCTTAGTCTTTCAATTATGTTTATAAAACTTTTATATGCAGTTGAGGAATGCTCACCCAAAGCCTTTAGTGTTATGAGGAAGGCCCATGGATAGAAATCACTGTTAAGCCTGTAATCTTCGATATTTTTGTTTAAATATTCTTGGACATCTCTTATTCTTTCACTCTGGAAAAATGTGGAAAGGCTCAACGGGGCAAAGTTTTCAGATTCAATATCTCTTTTCTTAAGCCTTTTTACAATATCGGCAAAATCAAGATTTATTGAGTAATCGGAGCACAAAAGATAGGCCTTTGTTCCGGGTATTACTTTCACTTCTTTAAAAACACTTTTTGCGGTTTTGTAAACGGAACCTAAATATCTGCCTACATCGCCCGCCAGATAATTCTCCGTTGATGTCACCGTTGTTATGAATATTCCTCTTTTATTAAGAGTTTTTTTGACATCATCGAAATATTGTCCTGTGTAGAAACGGTTCAGATTCATTGTCAGGGGATCGGATATTAAGGATATGATAATGTCGTATGATTTATTGTCTTTTGCTGCTTCCCGTTTAAAAAAGCTTCTGGCATCGAGAAAATGTTTATGAACTCTTCCGTCTTCAAGCGCTATTTTAAAGATTTTGGGAAGATATCTTACAACGCTTTCATGCAAAAGCCTGTCCAGCTGAACCAAATCGATTCTATCCGGATGATGCTTTAAAAAATAATATATTAGTTCTTCCGCCC
>CAYYBZ010000059.1:1750-8793 GCA_964470285.1 uncultured Oligoflexia bacterium | reverse complement strand
TCTTCGCCCTGGTCCCGGCGCTTCGGCCCATCTTCGCTGCATTCCACGGTCACGACTACCCGGCCGCTCGCGCCCACTTGGAATCGCTCCAAGATCGATTCGAGAGCCGGGACGTGCGGCGCATCCTCTCCGTCCTTCGCACCCTGGTCGAGGCGGGGGGCAAGGTTCCGGCCCGGCCGGTCCCGGACGGGGCGAAGCAATTCGAACTGTCCGATCTGGCCTGGAGTGAGGCGGAGGTCGGCTGGGCACGCCCCCAGCGCAACCGAGTTCATGTCGAGCACTCCGGGCATACGCCTCTGCTGACAGCGACGGGGCAGGTGTTCGGGAAAGGGCTCTACGCGCATGCGCCGTCCCGGTTTTCCTGGGAGCTGGGCAAACAATGGGCGCGCCTGAAGACTGGATTCGGCCTGCAGGACGGTCACCCGGGCTCGGTGGTCTTCGTCATCCGCGCCGATGGGCGGGAACGGTTTCGTTCCCCGGTCTGGACGGCCGGCCGACTGGGCCGGGCGGACGTGGATCTTTCCGGCGTGGATCGGCTGGAACTCCTGGTGGAAGATGCGGGGGACGGCCCGGGAGGGGACGGTCCAGACATTGCGGCATATACGCCCCTTTTCATCGGAATTTTCAGTTCAATACCCACTGTTTCGGCCATTTTAATCAATTGGGGATCATATGCATGGCTCATATCGACAAATCTGGATTTTAGCCAGGCGGGATTAATTCCTACAAGCGGATTTCTGCCCATAAGATTTATGTGATCAAGTATTATCATGAAGTCGCCGGGTTGAAAATCCGGAGAAATACCCCCGGCTGCATTTGTTACAATCAGATTACGGATTCCGATTTTAGATAAGAGTCTTATCGGTAAGAACAATTCTTCTGTTGAGTACCCTTCATAGTAATGAAACCTTCCCTGCATTATGATGCAGTCCGTTTTTCTGAAATTACCAAGCAGCAGATTGCCCTGATGACCTTTAACAGTAGAAACCGGGAAATTAGGAATTTCTGAATAGGGGATCTTTTTAATGTTTTCAAGATTAAACGGCGTTTCACCGAGACCGGAACCCAGAATAAGGGCTACTTTCGGTTTTAAACTGTTAATATGCTGTTTTATGAAATTGAGAGATTCGCTGAACTGTTCCTCTGAGTATTTCATGGATATTCTCCTAGTTTAAAAATCGTATATATTTAAACAAAAAACAATTATTTACAATAGAAATATTACCTGATTGTTTCTAAAATCAGCTTTTTCCTGCGCGGCTTTTTTGGAGAAATGCAGAAGCATTTTTTTATAATGCCTATCTCCTGTTCGAATCTGGTTTTATCCTGATAGTGAACCCAGCATGCAGGTTCGCTCTTTGATATCATGTCTGCGATTTTTTTGTTTAAAACTATTCCTGCTGTATGGTCAATCACATCGGTGAGTTTTTCCCTTCCGGCTCCGAGTCTGCAAAGGCTATACCCTAGGCTTCCGGAATCTATGGAAGAAATATATCCTGATTTGGAAAGATAGACAGGTTCGGCGAATTTGGCTTTTCCCATTAGTTGAGGGTTCTCAATTATTTCCCTGTCCCCTCCATGAAGAGAGATCATCTGGGAGAACTTTTCAAGGGCCTTTCCGTTTTTGATATTTTCGTGTGCCTTCTTGCGAAGTTCATTAAGCTTTCTGTTCGGAAATCCAAGTTTAAGCATGTGTGCGGCAAGCTCTAAGGTCAGATCAAGAACATCTTTAGGACCCTGACCCTTCATTATTTCGACGGATTCTTCGATTTCAAGAGAGTTGCCAATCTTTTTCCCGAGGGGTTGGTCCATGTCAGTAAGAATACATACACAGTCTTTCTTAAAAGCCTTCATTACCTTTTTTATTGAGAAAGCAAGTTTGCGGGCATCGCTTATGTTTTTCATGAAGGCCCCTTTGCCTACTTTTACGTCCATTACAAGCCCGTTAATTCCCTCTGCGAGTTTTTTGCTTAAAATACTCGCTGTAATAAGCGGAATGCTTTCCACCGTTGCCGTCACATCCCTTAATGCGTAAAGTTTTTTATCGGCGGGAACCAGATTTTCTGTCTGGCCGATTATTGAGACAGCTGATTTCCTTAGTATTTGTGTAAATTGAGTCGATTCAATTAAGACCCTGTATCCCGGTATCGATTCAAGTTTATCGAGTGTTCCACCTGAATGCCCCAAACCCCTGCCTGAAATCATCGGAACGGTCAGACCCAGTGAAGCTACAAGAGGCCCTAATATTATTGAGATTTTATCTCCTACACCTCCCGTTGAGTGCTTGTCAACCTTGTAGCCGTCTATTTCGTCGAAATTCAGGACTTTACCGGAATGAAGCATAGAATTTGTCAGATGGAAAATTTCGTCACTTTTGAGTCCGTTGAAGTAAATTGTCATTAAAAGGGCTGAAGCCTGATAATCGGGTATTGTTCCTTTGGTGATCCCTTCAACAAAATATTTGATTTCGGTTGGCTTAAGTCTTTTTTTATCCCTTTTGTTCCGGATAATGTCGCTTATATTCATTATATTAGAAGATGTCTCCGTAAAAGCTTTCGCCGTTGAGTAATTCGGGTAAACTGAAATACTGTGCAATGGTTTGTCCCACGTCGGCAAAAGAATTTCGTACTCCCAGGCTTTTGCCCTTTTTATTTGCCTGACAGTATGCAATCACCGGAACATGTTCACGTGAATGATCGGTGCTTAATGTTGTGGGGTCAGTTCCGTGGTCGGCTGTAATAATTAAAAGTCCTTCGGGGCCCAGGGTTTCTATTATTTTCGGCAGATATCTGTCGAATTGTTCAAGGGCGCTGTGAAATCCCTCAACATCCCTTCTATGGCCGTAAAACATGTCAAAATCGATTAAATTTGTGAAAATAAGTCCGTTATTGAATTTCAAAGAAACATCTATAAGCGTATTAATACCGTCAAGATTATCTTTTGTGTGAATAGAATCCTTAACACCGACATTTGCGAAGAGATAATCAATTTTACCTATCCCCTGAACAGGGATCGAAGCCTCTTCCATCAGGGAAAGAAGAAATGGTTTGGGCGGAACGGCCGAGAAGTCCTTTCTTTCAGGCGTTCTTTTAAAACCGTTTTCAATATTTCCGATAAACGGCCTGGCTATAACTCTTCCTATGTTGTATTCATCGACAATTTTTCTTGCCGTTTCACACATTGAATAGAGCTTTTCAAGAGAAATAACTTCTTTATGTGCTGCAATTTGAAATACGCTGTCGGCCGAGGTGTAAACAATGGGTAAACCGCTTTGAACGTGTTTTTCTCCGAGCTCGTCTATTATTGTGGTTCCGGATGCAGCCTTGTTGCCAAGGATTTCCTGATATCCTGTATCCTTTTTGAATCTTTCAATCATTTCAGATGGGAATCCGTCCGGAAATGTTGCAAATGCCTTGTCCGTGACAATTCCGGTTATTTCCCAGTGTCCTGTTGTAGAATCTTTCCCTCGTGAAAGTTCCCGCATTTTTCCGAAAAACCCTTTTGGATTTCCCACTTTTCTTATTCCTTTAATATCTTCTATATTCCCAAGCCCCATCATTTCCAGATTCGGGGCGCATAAGGGTTTTTGCAAAGAAATGTTTTTCAGGGTGTTTGCGTTTTCATCTCCGAACATATGTGCATCAGGAAGTGCCCCTATTCCCACACCGTCGAGAATTATAAGCAAAGCCTTTTTTTTCATTGTTTTCAATTTTTAGCCCTTAGTAAATTCTTTAATTATTTGAACGCTGGATGATGCACCTATTCTGTCCGCTCCTGCAGAAATCATGGTTAAAGCATCTTTTAAGGTTCTTACCCCGCCTGAGGCCTTGATTTTTGCATTTCCCTTAACAACCGTTCTTATCAGTCTTAAGTCTTCAAATGTTGCGCCTGAAGCTGAAAAGCCGGTAGATGTTTTTACAAATGCCGCACCCGCTTTAACGCAAAGAGTTGATGCTATTATCTTTTCATCTTCCGATAGAAGAGAGGTTTCTATTATTACCTTAACAGGCAGAGGATTTGAGCGGTTTACAACCGATCTGATGTCTTCAAAAACAGCGTTGTAGTCTTTTGATTTTAAAGCACCTACATTTATTACCATGTCTATTTCTTTTGCTCCGTATTCAACGGCCTTTTCTGTTTCAAAAACCTTGCTTTCCGTAAAGGTTGCCCCTAAAGGAAATCCTATTACAGTAATCGGCATTACCCCGCTCTCTTTAAGCATTTGCACTGCAAGTCTGAGATTTGACGGATTTATGCAGACCGTTTTAAATCCATATTCAAGCGCTTCCCCGCAGATTTTTTCTATTGTATTTTTTGAGGCATCGGGTTTTAAGAATGTATGGTCGATGAAAGAAGCAATATTCTTAATTTTTAGTTTTGTTATGTCGGGTCTTTTATTGAAGTCGGGATTTGCTGAAATTTCCGTTTTTGTTCTTTTTAAGTTTTCATCAAGAAAACTGTTTAAATCATGAGTATTTTGCATCTTTCTTTAACCCCCGGCTAACGCAGAACATATAATAAAAGGTTCACATTTTCAAGGAATATGAGTATGTTAGGCATCCTCTCAATATTATAAGTATAAAGGCTGGGATTGAATCTATGAAAAAACTAAAAATGAATTTTTATTCTTCCATAAGTATCCTGATTATATTTGCTTTTCTGATTATACCCAAAGCACTTTACGCAGATAAAGATTACTTTGATGTCTTGGATCTTTCTCCCGGCGGAAAGGTTAATCTTTGCTTAAAGGTTGACCTTGATCTAAACGGTTCTGATGAAATTGCCTGTGTTTACACAAAAGGGAATTATCCTGATGCACAGCCGTACATCAAAGCTTACGAATTTAAAAGAAATGAATCAGGCAGATTTACAGTTAATGAACTCTTTGCCTTTATGCTTGATAAGAAATTTGTATTGATTGATTATGCCAAGTCTCACCTGGCTCAGAGAAATCTCTTTTATGCAATGGCGGCTGACGGAGTTTATGAGCTTGATTATTCTTCCGGGAAATTAAACGCAAAGCAGATCATTAAAAAGAATATGCTTGTCGGGTCAGGTGAATACGGAGATATATCTTACGTCGATTTCGTAAGGGATTACGATTTAGACGGTTTTATAGAGGTTTTGGCTTTTGAAAAGAACGGGTACTCTTTCTGGGAATATAACGACAAAAACATATTCATTGAAAAAACTTTCTTCAACCTGAAACCCAGATTCTTTTACAGCTCAAGCTACGGTGATAATCCGTTTTGGAAAAAATTTAACTTCAGAAGTGTTTACTTGACCCAGGAAGTTGTATTAAGTGATTTCGACAACGATGGAAACAAGGATATTCTCTTTTTCTGGGAAGACGAGTTAGATGTATACTGGGGTAATCCAAAAACGGGCTTTTCCGGAGATTCTCATTCAAAATTCCGGTTTAAAGAGATAAGTGAAAACGAAAGAGATGAAAAAAATACTTACGTTATTTATTTTGTCGGAGATTTAAATTCAGACGGACTTCCCGATCTTATAATGAATAAGTTTAAAGGAGCATTTACCTCGCATGTCTCTGATACGAAAATACTTTTTAGAACCAATCCCAGGGGAATTGAAGCAAAAGAGATGATATATGAATCGGATAAGGGTGACTGGGAGGGGGGGGTAGCCAGGGATATTAACGGAAACGGTAAAAAGGACTTTGTGCTGGTAACCGGTAGTTTCGGCGTGTTTTCGATTCTTAAAGCGGTTATGAAAGGCAAGATAGATATAAAATTCTCATTTCATTATTATGACGATAAAAGCGTTTATCCCAGGAAAGCGGACTACTCCAGAAAAATATCCATGGGGTTCAGTTTAAGGAAAGCGGATATGACCGGAATTCTTCCCAATCTTGATTATGATTTTAACGCCGACGGCCTGCCCGACGTGTTCTACGCTACTGAAACAAATGAAATAAGGTTAATTTTCGGAAGGGAAAACAGGCATTACTCACTTAACAGTGTCAAAAAGTTTAAGGTTGATGTGTCCAAGAGCTTTATACTCTGTGACGTTGACGGTGATAAAAAAACAGACGTTGTTTTCTATAATAAAAAGGGAAAAAACAAGGATAAGATAAAGGTTTTAGGCAATCTGTTTTAACTTGCAGGGGGATGTTTACCCTGAGAAGCTATTTGCTTAAGTTTGGGTGCGATAGTTTCAAGCTCTTCAGATATTATTGAAGTGTCTTTCTTAATCGACATCAACTCGCTCTCAATTATTCTTATTTTTCTGTTCATCAGATATACGGCGTAGAGCATTATAAGAAGTATGAGTACTATTAAGACGAATTGTGTAAGTTCCTGGGTGGTCCAAAGGCCTTCAATTGCTTCCATGTATTCTCCTTAGGTCAGGTGAATTATTTAAATTCTATAAAACTATAACCGCTTGAGCAAATTAATTATACTTTTAAATCAATCTTTTCTATACCGTAACGGATTTCATTTTTTACTACAGCTAAATCGCCCAAAACCGTTTGGTTTATCAGCATGCATTTTTCTAACAATGAATTTTTGCCCACTTTTGAGTTCCCGGAAATTATAACTCCAGGGCCGAGTTTACAACCCGGCAAAATATTGCAGCCTTTTCCTATAAAGACAGGAGGTTTGAAAACAGTTTCCGGCGGGATTGAACAATCTCTGTGCACTATGACACCGGTTTTTGATTCCCTGTATTCACTCTTGATCATAAGGTTTAAGGGCGGGAAATATTTGTGATTAATAAGAGAATAAACATTTGTGGAGTAAAAATCAGCCGGGTTACCCGTTTCATGAAACTCACCTTCGGCAAATACAGCTCCGATTTTATAGGAGCTGTTTAACAGGGGCTCATAATAATCCTTAACAATGCAGAAAGCCTCTTTGTCCGGAAAAGGCGTAATTTTATCCCCGTCTATAAAATGAATTCCTGTAAAAAATCCATATCGGTTTTCTTTGCTCTTTAAATCGGGTTTTGCCGAAAACCCGGTTATATGATTATTTTTATCAAAACTTGACTATCAAACCTTGAGTACGACCGAGATGTGA
>CAYYBZ010000059.1:0-1740 GCA_964470285.1 uncultured Oligoflexia bacterium | reverse complement strand
CAACCGATAGAACGCTATATCTGATCCCTTTCTTAAAAGGCATTAGTATAAGGGTAATGTTATTGCCGGATTTCTCATGCTCGAGCCTTAATTTACCTATATCAAAATTGTACAGAGCATCGGTGTTCGAAATCAAGAAGGCCTGATCCCTTGCCCCGGATATTTTAATCATTTTTTTAATACCGCCTCCGGTTCCGAGAAGTGAAGGCTCTTTTGAAAATGAAAGAACGGCATTCACAGGTTTGGAATTTCTTATTGAGGATTCCAGCTTTTCGGGTAAATGATGCGAATTAAATGTCAGGTTGTTGTACCCAAATTCTGAAAGAAATTTCATTATATATGCGCTTATGGGCATATCAAGAATAGGTATGAGCGGTTTGGGGATTGTCTCCGTTAACGGTAAAAGCCTTGTTCCACGGCCGGCGGCCAAAAGCAGTGCATGTAATTTTTTATTGAACATATTCCCTGTTTATCTTTTCAATTATTTCATCTATGTAGCGGTTTAGAATATTTTTGTGTTTTTTAAATTCTTCGTATTTGGAGATATTCAGTTTTACATTTTCCAGGGTTTGAGGAATGTATTCTATGTAATTTGAATTGCTCTTTTTCCTTTCTATAAAAACGAAACGTCCTGCAGCCTTGAGATTTCTATGAATTGAAATCATGTCAAGCGAACGCCTGAAATCTTTCCCGTCAATGATATTACCGAATTTAGCAACGTAATAATCAACTAAAGAATCGATTACTTCTTCATCAAGTTTAACGTATGAGTCTCTAAGTAAAGAGGCTAAATCGTATTGAGCAGGAGCTAAAAGCGCGTCCTGAAAATCAATGATGTTTATTGAATCATTTTTAAGTATTATATTCTTGGAGTGATAATCCCGGTGGCAAAAGCAGAATTTTTCCCTTAAAAAAGTTTCAGATATAATCTCAAAGAAAGAGTTGATAAGCTCTCTTTCAGAAAAAGGAACTTCTTTGTCCAGGAAAACCTCTATGCCCCATTCCCTGAAATGTTCAAGCTCCCACATGCACATTTCGCTGTCATATTTTCTGTAAAAGGCAATACAGGGAAAGTCCGGTTTTGCAGCCTTTTGAAATTTAATCATTTCATCAATCAAATTTTGATAAACCATTTTTAAATTATCCATTTTCAGAGATCCGAATTCAGAATAGAGCGTTTTGTCTCCAAGATCCTCTAAAACAATTATTGCGGACTGCGGATTAAACCCTTTAATTTGAGGAATCCGGATTCCGATGTTAAAAAGAAATCTGTGAATGTTCAAAAAAGGGAGTTGGTCAATTTTTTTTGATGTTTTTGTAATTTCCTCGGCAGGTGAGTTAAAACCCTTTGCCATTTTCATTATTATATAGCTTTCATCCGACTTGGATTTAGCGCGAAAATAGCTTCTATCCGAGGCATCTCCCTCAAGCTTTTCTATGGAAAAGCTCTTTAAAATGTGCGGCTCCAATTTTAATACTGAAGCTATATTCTCGAGTAATTTTTTATCACCCATAAAAAAATACACTAAAAATTATAAGTTTTCCGATTTTAAAACATTTTTTCAAAAATGTTATATAAAAAGAGTTATTTAAAACGGATTTAATTGTTGAATAATTTTCGATAATATGACATGAATATATTGTAGTGTAAGTTGGTTGAATGTCTCTTTTGAGGTTAGTTGATGAAAAAAAAATATGTCTTTGACACCAATGTTCTTCTCTACGACCCCCAGGCCATTT
>CAYYBZ010000058.1:0-8794 GCA_964470285.1 uncultured Oligoflexia bacterium | reverse complement strand
TTTTTGGTAGAAGCAAAGCTCCGTTCGACAACGGCGGTGAGAGTCCTTCGCGGCTCAGAAAAATCCGGAAGGTTTTTGCCTTTTCGGATTTTTTTTCGGCGTGAAGTACGAGAAACTTCAATGGTCGAACGGTGCAACGGCGATAACGAGACTTTCATTTAACCTGAGAAATCCTGAACATCTCAGTTTTTGGTAGAAGCAAAGCTCCGTTCGACAACGGCGGTGAGAGTCCTTCGCGGCTTAAGAAAAAGTCCGTCCCCCTTGAGGAATGGGCTTTTTGGGGTATGTTATCTTAAAGAAAACTCAAGTACCTTAACTCCCTTAAATTCCTTTTTATCGTTTGGATCTGAAATCTTACTCAGCTTAGAACCGAGCTGATTGGTATAGTTAAGCGATTCATAATAAAGGATAACATATATTTTTTTGGAGTTAAGCTCTTTTGCCTTTTCTTTCAGATAATCTAAAGGCTCCTTTTTTGTCATCAAATCGGCATTATTGATAGGTTCGACTCTCATTTTAATCTGATAGTATTCGAGATAGTAAAGAATTGCCCAATAACAGCACTCCGGAATGACAAGTATATTGTTTTCAGACTTTTCGTTGGATTTTTCTATAAATTCAACCGCGGACTTAAAATCGTGAACATTCTGTTTCGGCATATGCAAAGCAATACTTACTGCCATCATCAGAGTAACAATTAAAATAAGAACTATTCTAACTGATTTTCCGTTAAAGCCCCAAAATGTAGCAATAACTATTGAAAGTATTAGAGCCGGAAATATAACCATGAAATACCTTTCATGACCGAAAACATCCCAGAAAAGGAATTTTGAAATAACTACGAGGAAAAGTGTTGTAAGAATAAGAACAGCAAAAGGTATTAACGCATATTTTTGAGAATATGTAAGTTTCTTAAATTTAAAAATAATAAAAATCGTTCCAAAAATAAGAACGCTGGAAACAATAATCTTTTCTAAAAGACCGTATGCAAAAAGAGAAAGAAATATGGAAAAATAACTTCTTGAATCCGCCTCAATCCACCAGTGATTTCCCTTTGCAAGCACGAGATCCAAAAGAAGTAAAACGGGAAGAGACGCCACTGCATATATTCCGCATGCTATCAAAATACCGGGCAGGAATTTCCTTAGATCCTTTCTTGCGATTATTACGGCAGTTATTATTTGAGCCGCTACAAAGAAATACGAGAAATAATGAATATTTAACAGAAATGAATTTACCAGTATTAGCCCTATGCCCGGTATCGGATTTTTATTTATAAATCCCCTTATAAAAAGTCCGATTGAAAGCGGAATAAAAGCATTTAAAATACAATAAGGGGTTACATCGAAACTATAGCGAATTGCAAAGGGACTTAGCGCCATAAGAAGAGAAGATACAAAGATCATCTTTGCCGCCAATCCTGTTGTTAAAATTCCCAGTGTCGAATTAAAAAGAGAAAAAGCCCTGAATGCAAGAGGCGTTACACCGAAAATCTCTATCCATGAATGAAGAAGAACATACATCCCGTAAGGCTGATCATGAGCCGTTGTTGCATATGTTTCTCTCATTTCAAAAATGTCAGGCGCAAGAGCAATTAATATGTGCTGTCCCTCATCCGCCCAGATACTCGGATCCATAAGAAAAAGAAGCCTGACAATAAATCCTATAAAAACAGGAAAGGCATAAATTATAAGATTTATTGATGTCTGTGATATTTGGAAATGACTTCGTGAAGCTTTACTTTCAAAAATAAATGACATGGATTTCAGATATTTCCTACTTAACTTTGTTATTCTTATTATTTAAAACATCTAAAATTCTGTTAATCATCCATTCAGGAGTAGAGGCTCCTCCGGTAACGCCTACAGCCTCAAATCCCGATAACTCATCGAGGTTAAGCTCTTTTTCTGTTTCTATATGATAAGCCTTAACTCCCGCTTCTTCGGATATTTCCGCCAGCTTTGTAGTATTGGCACTGTTTTTACCGCCGATTACTATCATCGCATCTACTTTTTTGCATAGTTCAAGGACTTCCTGCTGCCTTTTTGATGTCGAATCACAGATAGTATTGAAAACCACAACATTTTTATGACTCTTTTTAACTTTACCGCTGAAATCATCGAATTTTCTCTGATCCATTGTTGTCTGAGATACTACACAAAGTTTTTCACAATTTTTAAGCATTCTTAGATCACTGTCTCTATTTATTACAAAGCCCCTGCCATTTGAATATCCAATCAAGGCCTTAACCTCCGGATGATCAGAATCTCCGATAATTACAATTGAGTAACCCGTATTTGCATACTTGTCGATTATGTTCTGAACCTTGGAAACCCTGGGACAGGTAACATCGCATATGCTTGCCAAACTCCTCTCGATTTTCGCCTTTTCCTGAGGAGTTACACCGTGGGTTCGTATGATTAAATGTACACCCTTTTTATCGCCTAATGTGGTCGTTACCTTTATGTTTTTTTTCTGAAGGTCCTCTATAACCTGAGGATTATGTATCAAAGGACCCCACGTATAAATCATTTCACCCTTTTTGGAGAGTTCTTCGGCCTTGCTCATGGCTCTTGAAACACCCATGCAGAACCCTGCGGTTTTAGCCAGATAAATTTTCATCAATAAACCTACATTTTGTCTGGAGAAGGGATTCCCACAAGCGAAAAACCTTTTTCAAAAACATATCCCGTGCAAACGGAAAGTGCCATTCTGGCCTGTGAAATGTTCTCCTCTCCGTCAAGAATTTTATGTTCGGTGTAAAACCTGTTAAAAGTTTTGGAAAGATCAATGAGGTATCTTGCAACTAAAAAAGGTTCAAGTTCTTCGGCTGCTTTATTTAAAATCATCGGGAATCTACCGAGCAATTTTACAAGTTCAATCTCTTCATCCTTGTCCAGAATGGAAAAATCAATCTTTTCAGGCAACACACCTGTAAATTTTCTTATCAGGCTTTTTATTCTGACATAAGTGTACTGGAGATAAGGGCCGGTTTCACCGTCAAAATTGAGTATTTCATCCCAGTCAAATTTGACATTCTTTATCCTTTTTGAACTTAAATCCGCAAAAACCAGGGCCCCTACACCGACCTGCTGTGCAACCCTGTCCTTGTTTTCCAGTTCCGGATTCTTTTCCTCAATTATATCCAAGGCCAGATCTACGGCTCTTTGTAAAACATCTTCCAAAAATACAACGCTGCCTTCTCTCGTCGACATTATTTTGCCCTTTTGTCCGAAACTGATGTGGCCGAAAGGTATGTGGGAACAGTTGACGCTCCATTCGTATCCCATAATCTCAAGAAGCTTGAAAAGCTGCTTAAAGTGAAGTGACTGTGGCTCGCCCACTACATAAAAAGCTTTGTCAAATCTGTATTGCTCCTGTCTGTATTCAGCCGCACAGATATCTCTGGTAATATAAAGTGATGAATCGTCCTTTTTCTTTATTACACTAACTCCCAGACCGTACTCTTCAAGATCGACTATCCAGGCTTCCCGGCTTTTCTTTAACATTCCCTTTTCTTCAAGCCTTTTAAGTGTTCCTTCAATCTTGTCATTATAGAAACTTTCTCCGGTATAGTGATCAAAACTGAAATCAAATTTGGAGTAAATCTTTTTTAAATCGACCAGGCTTAAATCCCTGAACCACTCCCACAGCTCTCTGGCTTCCGAATCACCAGCTTCAAGCTTTGCAAACCATTGCCTTGCCTCTTCGGATAGTGTGGGTTCATTTTTCTCCTCTTCATGAAATTTTACGTAAAGTTTATAAAGAGACATGATCGGTTTATCCTTTATCATGTCCGCACTGCCCCACTTTTTATAAGCCGTTATGAGTTTTCCGAACTGAGTTCCCCAATCCCCCAGATGATTGATTTTGATGACCTTGTATCCCAGTGCAGAATAAATCTTTGATATGGCCCTTCCGATATTGGTTGATCTTAAGTGACCTATGCCAAAAGGCTTTGCTATGTTTGGCGATGAGAAATCAATGACTACGGTTTTATTGAGTCCGGCATCTGAATTGCCCCAACTCTGTTTTAAAGAGTATATTTTTGTAAGAATTTTATCGGATAACAGGTTTCTACGGATATAAAAATTGAGATATCCGTTCTTTGGCAATACTTTCTCAAAAATCTCTTCATCACGGACTTTTTTTGCCAGATCTTTAGCAACTGCCGTGGGATCCTTTTTCACTTTTTTCGCGTATTCAAAGCATGGAAATGCAATATCTCCCTGACCTTTAAGCTGCACGACCTGAAGCCTGTTCTTAACCAAATCATGCTCTGCCCCAAGCTCTTTTGAGAGAATACCCGCGACTTTTTCAAGAAAATGGTCCATACGATCCTCTTGTCATTATGGGATTGTAGATGAGTTATCCCTTATAATATAAAGATCCAACCTTAAGCAACTCTAAAGCATTTTGGTATTGCTGTCACCCTGTAGAGTTGTTAAAATTTCCATTAAGTATGGGAACACTAGCCTTTAAATATAGGGTAGTTATACATTTATACCCTTTTTTCATCAAGAAAGCTCCTTTCAACAGATATTCTAATCGAATTTATCCTTTATTTACAGTATCTTTGCTCTTTCTTTCCGTCTTTATATTAAGTTCATGCTCAATTGTAAAACTTCCAAGCTACAGGACACCAAAAAAAGCCGTAAGAAGCGGATTCCATGAACCCGAAGAAAAGATATCAGGGAAAAGAAACAACATTGTCCGCGATGCAAAAAGCTTTGTGGGAAAGAGAAGGATTAGAGTCGAGAATAAATCGTTTAACAATGACTGCTCAGGTCTCGTTGCGGCTGTATACTTCAAAAACGGTTATGATCTTATAAACGGAAACCCCTACGGGCATAGAAGCCTTGTAAGAGCCATTTTCTCTTATATTAATAATAAGGGAGAAATATACAGAGAGAAAAACCCAAGGCCGGGTGACATCGTTTTCTTCTCAAACACTTACAAAGAGTATGGAGCGAATGAACTTACCCATGTAGGCATAGTGGAAAATGTCGATACTGACGGAACCATTACATTTATACACAGAAGCTCAAGAGGGATAGTAGAAGATTCGATGAATACAATCCACCCTTCAACCAGAGAGAATCCCAAAAACTCCAAAATACTTAATGCCTACTTAAGAAGAAAAAGAAGGGATGACCCTCCTAACGCCAAATACCTCGCAGGTGAACTGTTCGAAGCCTACGGAAGAATTCTGGACTAAAAATAGCTAACGCACTTGCATTATTAAAAATTCTTGACATGGCTTATACGTTGCGTTATCTAATTTATAGGGGGAAAATCTAATACTTTTTTAAAAACAGGTGTGTGTATGATTGTACTCTTTCGCTTAAGAGGGACAATCCTGGCTTTCCTGTATAGGGGGAAAGGAAAGAAATCACTGGTTTTTATGATGCGATACGCCTGATCTGACAGTTCTTTCGATATTTTGGATTTCTTTATAATCTCTTAAGTACATGAATCGCTAAAAAGGATTGAGCAAGAGTTTAATCTTTACGACTCTTATGTATAATTTTGTCTTTTGTAAACGGCTTTTACAGAAAATTGTCTTGAGAAACCATTTCATTTGCTGTTTAATGCCTGATATTAAATTCACCCTTTCTTAAAATATTACGAAGTATGCAAAAAAAAATATTCTTAATATTTTTAATGACATTTTTTTCATTTACCGCTTCAGCAGCCCAAAAACCCTGGAAGAAGATTATCGAAGAAGTTAAATCTTCAATAGTGATGATCGATATTGAAGTACTTTCAAAGCTTGAAAATGAAAATCCCGGATGTTATCAGGGAACTGGTTTTATTATTGACTCAAAAAGGGGCATCATTCTTACAAACAGGCATGTCATAGGAGCCGGCCCCTCGACCGCAAAGGCAACTTTTGAAAACAAGGAAAAGATAGAGATAAAAGCCGTTTATTACGATCCGCTTCATGATTTCGGATTTTATAAATATAATCCATCCCTTCTTAAATGGATAAAACCCAAAGCCCTTAAGTTTGCCGATTCGGATTCTGTAAAGATTGGAGATGAGATAAGGGTTTTAGGCAATAATGCAAGTGAAGGCTTAACCATTCTTGAAGGAACCGTTTCCTGGATTAAAAAAAATGCGCCTTCCTATTCTGATCCCGATACTTACAGAGATTTTAACACATATTATTTTCAGACATCGGCCGATGTCAGCGGAGGTTCAAGCGGTGGCCCTATAATAAATCAGGAAGGTGAAGTTATAGCAATAAACTCAAGCGCCAAAAGGTATACTACCGTTTCATGGGGTCTTCATATAAACACTGTAAAAAATGCATTCGAAGCCCTTAAAAAGGGCCGAAAGATAAACAGAGGTTGGGATGGCGCAAGTATAGTTTTTAGTCCGTTTAACGAAATAACAGATTACGGATTCCCTAAATCCCTTATAAAAGGCCTTAAGAAGGCTGATCCGTCCCTTGAAGGACTTTTAACGGTTCATGAAACCATTCCCGGAACAGACTCTTTTTCTCTATTGAGATCGGGAGACGTAATATGGGAAATAAACGGAATTAAGATTAAGGACAGTTTCTCAAAATATGAAAACATTTTAAATTCAAACATAAACAAAAAAGTCCGACTAAAAATTTTAAGAAAAGAGAATTTTCATACTTACTATTTGAAAGTAATAGACATAGAGAAACTAAAAATTAACTCCTTTTTAAGAATAGGCGGGGATTATTTTTCAAACATTCCCGTATTTATGGCCTTCTCTTACAATATGTCGCTTAGTGGAGTTCTTGCACCTTCAATAAAATACAATTTCTCGGAAAGGGTTGATTTCCCAGAATTTACAGTAATCAACTTAATCAACGGCGTAAAAGTCAGAGACATAACTGACTTTGCAAAGTTAATAAGGGATTTCAAGGACGGCGATGAAGTTCAGATGAGCTATATAAAACTTAAAGAATTAAAAAACAGGGAAGATCAAATTTTCACAGTGAACTGGAAATGGTTTAAACCGGCATTTTTTAAATTTGACGGGAACACTTATGAATGGATTAAGATTTTCTAAATTTATCATATTTATTTCTTTTTTATTTTACTGTTCTTCTATTCACGCAGTTAACTGGCCGAGAATCGTTGATAAATACAAGAATGCCCTCATAACTTTAAGATACTACGCTCCTTATAAATTAAACAATGAGAGCATAAACACTTTTTTCGCTACAGGAACCATTGTTGACAAAAAAAACGGCATAGTTCTGGTTGACAGGGAAACTTCCCAGGTAAGTCCTTCGGTAATAACCGGATATCTTCAAAACTACGAAGAAATCAGATTAAAAACCCTATACTACGACCCGATTCACAACTATGCCTTTTTAAAATTCGATCCCTCTCAGGTCAAATGGAGCGAGCTTGCAGAGGTGAATTTCGGAGATTCAGGCAAAATTAAATTAGGAGACCCTATAATTCTTCTTTCTACAAAGAAAAATAAAAATTTCGGTGTTGTTCACGGAAACATAGTCGACATTCGTGAACCTAAAAGAAGAAACAAGTTTAAATACCAGGATTATAATATAAGTTACTTCGATGCCTCTTTAGTATCTATCGATGAAGGCGGGGGAATAATACTTGACGACAAAGGTAAGGCGGTTGCTCTTCATGCATGGGTTCACGAACCCGACCTTTATGACTACAGCAAGGATAAAAATTTTTTCGCGGAGCTGCCGATAAACTTTGTAAAAGACACACTGCATTCGCTTAAGAAATCACTGCCTGTAAAAAGGGGCGGAATCGGGATCATCCTCGATTTTATGACTTTTTCGGAAGCATTAAAATTCGGGGTAAAAAAAGAACTGATTGACCGTATTGCAAAAACAGAAAATGCAACCGGCCTTCTATATGTTTCGTCTATAGTAAGCGGCACAAAAAATGAAAAACTTTTCAGCATAGGAGACATCATTATATCGTTTAACGGTGAATATATCGGAAGAAATTTTCTCAAATATGAAAAAATACTCAATTCAAACGTTAATAATAATATAAGCATGGAAATAATACGAGCCAGAGAAAAACTCAAAATTAAACCCTCGGTGTTTGATCTTTTAAAGACAAAAACCAAAGATTTTGTATTCTTCTCCGGAGGAATTTTCCAGAATATACCGTGGTTCATCAAGGCAAGAACCCGTACCGGTAATTACGGCGTTTATGTAAGTTCTTACTATCAGGGCTCCCCAATGGCATGCTCTAATTTTTTTGAAAATAATGTAATTACAAACTTAAACGGCATACCTATCAGAAACATAGATGATTTTTATAGTGCTGCCAAAGAGCTTGATAATAAGGAACTGATAACTATCCGGTATATAGATTTAATTCTATATAATAAGGAATATATAAGAAGCTTCAGAGTTAATACAAATTTTTATCCTACCAGAAAATTTTCGATTAACGGTAATAGCGACGGGGATTGGGAAGAAATAAATTAGTCTTGAACTTGTTTAATGCCCTCATATAACTGTTGATAAGTCTTAAATATCTGCAAATTATTATTCAAAGGGCCATAGAGTAGCTGCTACGTTTCAATAAATTTTCCTTATAAATGTCTGATAACTTAACCGTTTCCATGCGTATAAGTTAGGAATCCTAAAATGTTTAACAAGTAAAACTTATTCACAACTGTTGATAACTTTAAATTGTATGGCAATGTAATGTAGTTTTAGTGAAAATGTAAGCAGATTATTTTTTGGAAAACAGCTTTTTATAAAATTTCTTTATCTTTCTCAGCAAATGGCTCTTTTTTCCCAGAAGGGCCT
>CAYYBZ010000057.1:0-8852 GCA_964470285.1 uncultured Oligoflexia bacterium | reverse complement strand
CATCTTGATAATATCCTTAAAGAAAGGGCAGATTCAATACTGGCGGCAGTAGATGAAAACGGCAGGGCATTTATAGTCCTTAAACTTGCAAATAAGGATAAACTTCCAGAGGCGCTGGAGGCTTTAAAAAAGCTTAAAAGGGTAAATTCGGATATGCCTGTCAGCAGATTCTAGTTCTGCGGGAACTTGAAGGTTAATTTGCCTCCCAAGCTTGCTTTTTCCAAAAATTTCTGTATCTTACGCGATTATGCCTATTAATTTACTGCATACTTTTATAAAAAAGAGAAAGCTTCTTTACGGTACCAATGACAAAGCAGCTTTTATAAAGTCCGGTGAAGAGTATCTTGAAAACAAACAAATTGACGATGCTTTAGATTTTTTTGAGCGTGCAAAGTATGAAGAGGGCTTTCAAAAGATAATTGAGATAGCCATAGCAGAAGGGAACCTTTACCTCTATCAGAAAATTTGTAAAATCAGAAGAAAGGATGCTGATAAGGATACAATCATAGAAATAGGAAAAAAGGCGATGGAACTTGAAAAATATTCTTTTGCCTATGATGCTTTTAAATTAGTTGACCATAAAGGGCTCATTGAAGAAGTTGAGAAGAAGATGGGAATAGGTGAGGAAGCGGAATCAGAAGATGTTGAGTAAGAATAAAGTTCTTTAAAAAACTTATTTAATAAAATTCACGATTTTTTCTTTAGACGAATCAGGAGTCATTTTGCGATAGGAGGCGTAGTTGAATGCTACGACGGAGGAGCGAAAGGACAAAGCGTGGATTTATATATTTATTAAGCGCTCGATGTGATTCACTCACTCGAGCGCGCGGGGTTAGGGGGCATGTTTTTACATGCCCCCTATAAAGATGTTCCGCAAGCTTTGCGGAGCGAAACTTGCGGAGAGATGGCCGAGCGGTTGAAGGCGCGCGCCTGGAGAGCGCGTTAGGGACCACAAGTTCCTACGTGGGTTCGAATCCCACTCTCTCCGTATTACTCCTCCGGAGTAATACGCAGAGAGTGGTATGGAGAGCACACGATTCGAAGGTATGTATTCATTGAAAGTACAAACTTCCGTAAATACGTACCGAAGAATCCGCCGGTGAGAATCCCAACAGATAAGTAAATATAAAAAAGGGCGCTTAAAATAAGCGCCCTTTTTGTTTGGCATATTTAGCGAGTGGATTTTAGTAGCCCATTCCACCCATTCCACCCATACCGCCCATACCGCCCGGCATCGGGGGCATATCCTTCTTATCTTCGGGTTTTTCTGCGATGAGTGCCTCTGTAGTAAGAAGAAGTGATGCAACAGAAGAAGCATTCTGAAGAGCAAGCCTTACGACCTTCGTCGGATCAATAATGCCTGCTGATAAAAGATCTTCATACTTTTCTGTCTGGGCATTGTAACCTTCCGTGCCTTTATGCTCTTTCTTAAGCTTTTCAACTACGATCGAGCCTTCAAGGCCGGCATTCGTTACAATCTGTTTTGCAGGAGCTTCGAGGGCTTTTTTAACTATTTCGACGCCGAATTCCTGATCTTTATTATCAACCTTGAATTTTTCAAGTATTGCAAGTGTTCTGAGTAAGGCTACTCCGCCACCGGGGACTATGCCTTCTTCAACGGCAGCTCTTGTTGCATTGAGTGCGTCTTCTACTCTTGCCTTCTTTTCCTTCATTTCAGTTTCAGTTGCCGCTCCGACATTAATAACCGCTACTCCGCCGACAAGCTTTGCAAGCCTTTCCTGAAGCTTTTCCTTATCATAGTCGGAAGTTGATTCTTCAATCTGAGCCTTTATCTGTTTTACTCTGGCCTGAAGATCAGACTGTTTTCCTGAGCCTTCAACTATTGTTGTGTTTTCCTTATCGATGGTAATTCTCTTTGCCTGGCCGAGATCATCCATATTAGTGTTTTCAAGCTTAAGGCCTAAATCTTCCGTTATGGCCTTTCCGCCTGTCAATATGGCGATATCTTCAAGCATTGCCTTTCTTCTGTCGCCGAAACCGGGAGCCTTAACGGCTGCAACCTTAAGTGTTCCGCGAAGCTTGTTAACAACCATAGTAGCTAATGCTTCACCTTCAATATCTTCTGCGAGGATAAGAAGTGGCTTTCCTGACTGGGCAACTTTCTCAAGCACGGGAAGAAGCTCTTTCATGTTTGATATTTTCTTTTCATGAATGAGTATGTAGGGATCTTCCAGTACTACTTCCATTCTTTCTGCATCTGTAATGAAGTAGGGTGAGAGATATCCGCGGTCAAACTGCATTCCTTCAACGATATCAAGAGTTGTTTCCATGCTCTTTGCTTCTTCAACTGTGATAACGCCTTCTTTCCCGACCTTGTCCATTGCCTCGGCAATAATATCGCCGATCATGCTGTCGTTATTTGCTGAAATTGTTCCGACCTGTGCTATTTCTTTTCTGTCCTTAACCGGTTTGGAAAGCTTTTTAAGCTCCTTAACTGAAGCTTCAACAGCCTTTTCAATTCCCTTTTTGATTTCCATGGGATTTACACCGGCCGCAACCAGTTTTATTCCTTCTCTGTAAATAGCCTGAGAAAGAACTGTTGCTGTTGTTGTGCCGTCACCGGCCGTATCGGAAGTTTTACTTGCAACTTCCTTAACCATCTGGGCGCCCATGTTTTCGAACTTGTCTTCAAGCTCGATTTCTTTGGCAACGGTAACACCGTCTTTGGTAATCGTGGGTGATCCGAATGATTTTTCCAAAACTACATTTTTGCCTCTGGGGCCTAAGGTTATTTTAACCGTGTCGGCCAGAGTGTTGACGCCCTTAAGAATTGATTTTCTTGCGTCTTCTGAATAAGAAAATATTTTTGATGCCATTTTGTCCTCCTAAAATGTTATCCGATTATTCCTAAAACTTCTTCTTCCTTTAAAATGAGATGCTCTTGATTCTCGATTGTAAGTTCGGTTCCGGCATATTTACTGAAAAGTATTTTGTCTCCAACCTTTACGGTTAACGGCTCCAACTTTCCTGTTTCTAAAAGTTTGCCTGAACCAATCGCAATTACTTCACCCCTCATGGGTTTTTCTTTTGCAGTGTCGGGAATGTAAAGTCCGCCTTTTGACTTTTCTTCCTCTTCCATTCTTTTGACTAAAAGTCTGTCTTTTAAGGGTTTAATTTTTATAGCCATGGTTTTGCCTCCTTTTAAGTGGCTGTTTAACGGTTAATTTAGTTCATATTTGAACATGACGATTTTTTATCACATGAATTACATGCCGTATCTTTTATAAGGTTTTTCTTTTTGGGATCTTTGTTTTTATCCGAATAGTCGGTTGCATACCACCCGGAACCCTTCAGCAAAAAGGAGCTTTGGGATATGATCTTCTTAAACTTTCCTCCGCAGTCGCATTTCATGGGGATTGTGTTATTTTTTGTTTGAATAAAAATTTCCTCTACTTTTCCGCATGACTGACATTCAAACTCGTAAATGGGCATTTAAGCCTCCTTATTTAAGCTACAAACGCTTTTAAAATCGATTATTTTTAATGTTTTGTTAGCACTCACAGGAGCCGACTGCCAATAAAAAACAAAAAAAATATAACTATTTCAAAGACTTAGATTGTCAAACAGCGTTTTTTTGAATGCTCTAAAACCAATCTATGTTGCTGTAAATTAAACGCTTTTTGATCCGCTGGGTATATTAGTCATAATTTAAGGATTGTCAAGGGCTCTTGTGTAATTTTTTATGATAAATGTATTTGCTCTAAGATTTCGACCGCTTCCGGGGCTTCTTTGGATTTTGGATAATTTTTCTTAATCATATTAAGAATTTTTATTGCGAGTTCTTTTAAGCTTAGATGATCTCTACAAATGATGGCAGCTTCCATAAGGCATGTTGCGGAATATGGATCCTTTGTGTAACGGTAGGCATAATTTCTAAATGCTATCAGGGCATTTTTATAATCTTCAATTTCCTTTAGCCACAATGATATCTTTTTTTGACTTTGCTGGCTGAAAGTATGCATCGGAAGAACGCCTGTAACCTCGCCGAATAAAATAAGGGCCTGGTTTTTTTTGTTTTTTGACGTGTAGTGATTCATTAATCTATTTATCGCGTTTTCCGCTTTGGGTTTATCCTCTTTTATAAGGTAGATTTTAAAACATTCTCTTAATGCGATAGGGTGAGTGGGATCGACCTCTAAAGCCAGTTGAAAATGCTCAAGTGCCGTATCAAGCTCTCCGAGTTTTTTAAACTCTCTTCCCTTTTTAACATCTTCATCAAGTGGTGTATTTATTTCTATGAAAGGGGCAAGGGCCCGGGGTTTTTGCAGATGAGGATTTACAGGTATTGTTCCCTTTTTGGAAGACTTGTCTATTTCAACCGCCGGTATCGGTTTTAAATCGACTTTAGCCTCCCGCTGAAAGGCTTCTCCGTCAAGACCTTCACCTGCAGAAATTCTTGATGTGTCGGGTTTTAAGTCAGCCAGTTCTGAATTTTCATAGTCAAATCCAAGCTCGTATCTGTTTTGATACGCAAAAAGTCCGATAAGATAAGCAGAAACCAGAAGAAAGTAAAAATCAACAGCCATTTTAATGAAATGGCTTATAAACGGAACTTTCATAAGACCGATAAGAGTAAAAAATATGTAAACAAATATCTGAGCAGCGGTAATCAGGATTAATGAGGCGATTAATAAAAAGTAAGGTCCGGGGACTTTCGATATTAGTTTTATTAAAGTGAACGGATTTAAAGCTGCTTTAGCCGATTCAAATCCGGCAGCAATATAAAAGGCCATCGGGGACACTATGGCCCCGAACAGTGTTATGATCCCGAACACAAAAACGGTTAAGATCAATAGCGGTATTCGCTTTTTTGCCTTTCCGAAACCCAGTGAGTTTTGTATTGCATTAAATACTTCACTTTTGGGATCTGAGCTTTTATATGAGTCTTCGGTTGGTTCATACTCTTTTCTAAGTTCTTCCATCGCTTTGTGGTTTTTGGCAATATCGGGATTATTGAAAATCTGTTTTTGCATTTCCAGCATCTTCTTCTGTTCTTCTTCCATCTGTTTTTTGAATTCCGTGTTCATTGCCGTCTGACTTTTCATACCTGTGACGATGTCAAAGATTCCAAATCCCACCTGAGTTGCTATCAGAGCAAATGCGAGAATTACAGGCAGAATTGTCCATACGAAAAGAACCAAAACGACCCGGATGCTTGGAATTATCAAATCGTCCATATAGTATGTGAAGTCCGGCCAGTCAGGCAGGGCAAGTTTGCCGTGACCTACTGAATTTGTCGCGCGGATAACATAAGAGAGAAAAACTCCGAATAGAAATGCCCCCACGGCCCAGTTAGCCCATATAATGGGGTTTAACGGCATAATTAATTTCATGAAAGCGTAAAAACCCAAAAAAAATGCAAATCCGGCCAGTTTCATCCTGTCTTTTGGGGCAGTGGGATAGATAAATGAATTTGCAAGAGCTGTTATAAATGGGATTTTAGTTTCGGAAATGCGAAGCCTTCTTACCATATCGTTGCATTTCGAACAGGTATCGACATATTTTGAACCGAATTTCTTCTGTTTAATACAGTCGGAACACAGATAAGAAGTACAGTTGACACATTGGCCTACAGCGAGCCGCTCTTTATGTTTGTCGCAGTTCATTAATGCTATATTTTAATAAATAGAGAACAGATGTCTAAACAATTGTTTGCTCTCACCGGTTATTTTTTGACTTGTAATGTTTCTTTTAAATGGTATAAATCTCAGCACAAAGATCAAACTAACGCAACTAAAGGATTTAAATAGCTTTAATGAACTTTAAAATTGAAAGGAAAGATCAGAAAAACTTCAGAAATTTTGAAGTTAAAATCGGTAAAAAGATTCTAATAGACCGCAATGATGACTTTTACGCGGAACTCACAGAGTGGGTAGACGGCCTTTTGTCATTAATGAAAAACGGACAGTCGTATTTTTCAACCTCCAGCGGTTTTACACCGTTTTATGGAGTGCTGTCCGACGGTAAAGTGGAGTTTGAAAGGGTTGACGGTACAAGATTTGCTGCCGATTTTTACGAAGTTGTAAGCGGGACAATAACATTTCTTTTTGAACAGGCCGGTGACGATTCTTCTTTCCAAAGAGACGCAGATTTTTTTGAAAAAAAAGCTAACATGCTTTTGGCCGGTTTCAGATTCAGATTCAAGGAAAACTTTAAGCCCTTTATTGAACATCTTAAGGGGAGGGGAATAATTACCGGTTCGCTTTAACTTTAGAAAGTTATTCTTTTGTCCCGGAAAATTTTGCGCTCCAAACCTTGTCTTTCATGGCTTTAGCCATTGTCACTTTAGATTTATCAATATTCTCGTTTGCTTTTTTAATCATGGCATCGGTCATATCGATCCCTATTACGCTACCGCCGGGGCCGACCTTTTTGCCAGCCAGAAGAATATCAATGCCGGCTCCGGATCCCAGATCCAAAACATTTTGCCCTTCTTTGATTCCTGAGTAAGCCAGAGGATTCCCGCAACCGAATGAATTGGCAACTACACCGGTGGGTAACGATTTTAATTCTTTCGGGCCATAACAGGCTGATTTAGCAGCGACACCCTTTGGATCAATCCCGGTTTTGCAGCAGCAGGATTTACCTTCAACTGATCTGGTATAGGTTTCAGAAACTGATTTTCTTATTAAGTTTTCTTTATTTTTAATTAGTAACTCCTTTTGAAGTATCTATCTGTTCTTTGCAGGAGCTGTCTATCGGACATCCGTCGCATAAACAGCCTTTTCCGGGTTGTACCGGTTTTTTTACGGATTTCCGTATTCTTAAAAATATGTAGAGAGCCGATAAGGCGACAATTATTATGACAATAAGTAATTCCATTTATATCCCTATCCCAAATAATGAACCCAGTTGGTAAATCAGAGTTGACATAAATATTGCCGTAAAAGTAGTATATACCAGTGAAAAACCGGCCCACTTCCAGGATTGAGTCTCCCTTTTGATTACGGCTATAGTTACAAAACACGGAGCATAAAGCATTACAAAAATGATTAAAGCAAAAGCAATCAGGGGGTTCCATTTTTTATCGTTTGCGAGTTTCGATGAAAGCGGCAGAGATTCTTGCGGAGTCACATCCCCCAGCGAATAAGCGGTTCCAAGCGTAGCTACAACGACTTCTTTTGCGGCAAAACCTCCTAAAAGGGCTATGTTTGTTTTCCAGTCAAAACCCATTAAGGGTTTTGTGGTTTTCTCAAGAGCTCTTCCTATCCTTCCCGCTGTCGAATAGGACAGCTTGGCCTGTGCTATTTCATTTCCGGCTGAAGTTGTGAGCATTTTTGACTCTATTTCTTTTACCTTGGTTTCAGGCAGTGTCGGAAACGTCATTAATGACCACAGAACAATAGAAACGGCCAGAATGATAGTGCCTGCTTTTTTGCAATACTGCCATGTCCTTTCCCACATATGTATTAAAAGGCCCTTCAAAGTGGGTAATCGGTAAGGAGGCAGTTCCATGACGAAAGGAGAAGACTCTCCCTTTAAAACAGTAGAACGAAGAATTTTCGCTGCAAAAAACGCAAACCCCCAGGCCAGAAGCGTAATAATAAACATCACGGTACCTTCATATGAAGAAAAGAAGGCCGCAATTAAGAGCGCAAAAACGGGAAGCTTTGCTCCGCAGTTCATAAAAGGGGCTACGAGTATTGTTGCCAACCGTTCTTTGCGGTCGCGAAGGGTTCTTGTGGCCATTACTCCCGGGACGGCGCAACCGCCCGATATTCCCCCTGACACAATCAAGGCAAGCATTGAATTGCCGTGCATTCCGAATGAACGAAGTATTCTATCAAGGATGTACGCTACTCTGGCCATGTATCCTGTGTCCTCAAGTATAGCGATAAAGAAAAACATCATCATTATCAGCGGGACAAAGCCGATTACTCCTCCCACACCGTCGATTATGCCTGATACAATAAGTGAGTTAAGAAGTCCGTCGGGTATATTTGAAGAAATTAAAGTATGGGCCCATTCAAACAAGCCCTCGACCCACCGGACAGGAATCTCGCTTACTTTAAACACAAATTGATAGAGCGCCCAGAGGGTTCCTACCAAAAACAGGGGACCGAAAAGCCTGTGAGTTAGAAATTTATCGATTTTGTCTGAGAGGGTTCTTCTGTTTACGTAAGGTTTTGTTACGCATTCCTTGACGATGGATGAAATAAATCCGTATCTGTAATCGGAGATTACGTTTTCGGTAGTATCGTCAAGTGTCTTTTGAATGTGAATGACTATCGTTTCAACCTCTTTTAGTATTTCCCGGGCAAATTTTGATTTTTCACTTATAAGTTTCGTTATCTCTTCATCCTGCTCTACTAATTTGATGGCAAGCCATGAAAAGTTATAGATTTTGGGGAAATCTTCATCTTTGTTTAGCAACTCTTGAATTTTTGCGATAACTGCGTCTATGTCCGTCCCGTAAGTCAGCTTTGTGGGTTTTTTCTCAAGCTTGCTGGGATCTGAAGCTAAAGAGATAAGTTCGCTAATGCCTTTCTTTTTACTTCCTATTGTGGGGATTACTTTTGCGCTTAAAAGTTTTTCAAGCTTTTCTACGTCGATTTTAATTTCACGGTGTTCGGCAACGTCAATCATGTTAAGGGCAATAATGAGAGGTTTGCCCATTTCCATTAACTGAACAGCTAAATAAAGATTACGTTCCAGATTTGAGGCGTCTACTATATCAATAATGACGTTTGGATTTTCTTGCGTTATAAATCGTCTTGCTACAACTTCTTCCAGAGAATAGGTTGTTAAGCTGTAAGAGCCGGGCAGATCAACTACATCGATTCTTTTATCATTGATAAAGACTGTGCCGGATTTTTTTTCTACCGTAACAC
>CAYYBZ010000056.1:0-8862 GCA_964470285.1 uncultured Oligoflexia bacterium | reverse complement strand
GCATTTTTTCAAAAGACCACTGCCTACAGAATGCTCAATGAGAACTATTCCTTTGGTCATGCCGTTTATATTTTTTATTAGCTCATTTGTCTGATCAAAAATTCCCACGTCTATATCAAGTATGTTCAGATTTTTTAGAATACCTTTGTCGCTCTTTCTCTGTCCATCTCCCAGCAACAGTACATTCAGTCTGAGGTAATTTTTTCGATCAGTTTTCAATTTCAAGGTTGATGCTTTTTTCTTTTTTTCGGTACCGGTCGGATTCCCTATCTTTAAATGAAATCCTCTAAACATTTTATTTCCTCCGTGCTGTTGGTTTGTTTTATTTCAAGAGATATTGTCCGAAATCATCTCATTTAAGATTGGCTTTCATAAAGCCTCTCAATTTAGTTTGCTCACTTATTTTTTTTATGCTAATTATTAGTTTGGAAATTATCAAATTCTGGACCGTTTGTCAAATCTGCAAACATATCCATGTAAATTAAATACTTAAATCTAAAGCGATGAATCTCCCTTCCTAGAAATTAATGTTCCTATTCAAACCGAAGATTAAAAATCATTTTGGGTAGTAGAGAAAGGCTGTCCGCTTCACTCCATAAATGCACCTGTAATAATGCGGGTAACGCGGTAATCTGAATGTGCGAAACGTCTTCATAGTATGGGCTGACATTGTTACAGCCGCCTTTAATTTTACAGCTGTTCCCTACATGAATAAAACCTCTGATTTTAAAAGGTTTTGAATTGTGTTTTTGTTGTTTGATATTCTTAGAATTCTTAAGGGAGATATAAGCCCAAGGCAGCCCAAGGTCACGGGCATTGCATAAACTTAAATCCATATCGACATGGCTTATATTCAAAGGACTGATTAAATACGGATTTACTGCTTGGAGAAACCGTTTAAGATCGTAAACTACTTCAGCCTTACTCTTGACGGGCTGCCAATAAAGAGATTTCGGTTTCGGATAAAGCGGGAATTGAGCATTTTTAAAATCGGTCTCACTGATACTCTTCTCATTCCATTTAAGATCCCCCCATATGCTTAGTCCGTAAAACTCTGGATGGGCCAGTAAAAAAGGATTTAGAATCCATCTACTCTCTTCCGACAGGCCGTCAATTGAGCTGGAACCCTGGCCGTAGAAAAATAATCCCCAAAGTCCCCACCAGGGCTTTCCGTCAACGATCATTTCAAACACAGCCGGATCAGGTTCATAGTTGTCCACTGTTAGCTGAGGGTAGCGTTTTACTTCGGAAGTTCTCAGAGAAAATATATGACTTTTTGATTTAAAATCAAACTCAGCAGAACTTTTTATCGGGATTTCAAACGGCAAGGCTGAAAATCAGAATTATTGAGACACCCAATATTTCGGTTTCTGAATTTTTCTTTCGGCCCCGGAATGCAACAATTAATCCTGCAATTGAACCGGCAAGCCATATTGCGATGACTGCGAACCCCATCAACTATTCATAAAAGCGGACTACGCCGCATGAAGCTTTAGTATGTCTAAACCAAAGCAATGAAAATACGCCAGCCGCGATACCGCCGACCATTGCAGCAACTACACCCGTACGGAATTTCAAAAATACATACCGTTTGCCAGAGCTTGAATCCATATGAAGGAAAGATTAATCCACGCAAGCAGGTTAGTCAATTTACCGATAGGCTTTAATTTATCACCCCGGAAAGATGAAATAGAAACGGGGCCAACCATTTTGGGTCAGCCCCTTTTTTGTTATCTACCGCAGATATTATTAAATACAACAAACAAGTCCCGGAATTTCGTCTATAATCATTGAATTAAGTTTATCATCTATTTTTATTTCGAAAACTTTTTCTCCGGTTTCACTGTCTTTATAAGAAAACTTAAAACTTACGTTGTCATTTTCATTTTCAGGAATTTCTTTAAATAATAAAATCGGGTCATCTACCCAAATTTCACCGGGATCATAGCCCCATAAAATTTGAGTATTTGTTCTTAAAACCACTTCGCCGTTTTCAATAACAAAATGATAGAAATCGACATATTCCCTGTATTCTTTATTGGGAATTACTCTGTTTGCATCGTATGAATAACCGTAATCAACTATAAGGGTTTCTTCGCTCATATTGACCAAAAGCTCGCTTACTTCCACGGAAAGAGGATCATTTTTAAAAGCTTCTACTACATTTTGATCCTGACTTAAAACTATGGTAACAGAGTCACGCATGTGTTCCCCTTCAGAAGATATGCGCTTTGTCAGAGATATGTAGCTATTCTCGAATTCAGTTGAATTTTCTACTCCGCAGCTCAATACCAAAAATGACAAAACCAAAATGCATAAAATCAGAAACGATACTCTTGAATTAATAATTCCAAAATCCATAAATACCTCCTTAGTAAAATCTTTCTATTGATTGACGCACGAGCGAAAGCATTCCTTTCAAAATTTTTTATATTTTTTAATAAGCCAGAAAAAAGAATTGGTTATATAATATTGTGTTAATGCAACCAGCAACTGAAAAATACGGTAAAAAGCCGGGCATTTACGCTGCATTCTCCCTCTTTCTTTTACTTTTTCTTTATTTAACTCCGCTTAGCGCAAACCAATATTCCGGGAAAAAATCAAATTTCAAGAATGCATTAACATTTTTTAAAAAGGGAGATTTCTTAAGAAGTAAAAAAATATTATCTAAACTTTCAGAAAAATATCCGGATAAGGCTTTAGTCTGGTTTAACCTCGGTAATGCAGAGTTCATGCTTAGCAATTTCGAAAACGCCATTATCGCTTATAAAAATGTTGAAAGATTAAAGAGCCCCCTTTCACTGCCCGCAAAGATATATGTTTCAAAAGCTCAAAACAGACTTAATAAATGCCTTGAAGCGGCGCATACTTTAAAGTCCGTTTCAACGTTTAAAATGACACCCGGAATAAAATATGAGTTTAATTCGGTGAAAAACTCAATAAATGACTGCCTGATGAAAATCGGCCTTTATTACTATAAAAACGAAGCGTATCCCGAATCAATTATTTACTTCGATACGGTTCTTGATTTAGCTCAAGATGCAAACGCCGAAATGATGAAGGGTCTTGCCCTTTTAAAAACGGGTGATTCCACAACTGCAAAAGCATCCTTTAAAAAAGTTATAAAGTACTCTGATGATGAAATCCCGGATGACGAATTCAAGAATTTTGCAAAGCATTTCGTCGAGGAAATAGACGACGGCAAGTGGCTGCTTACGCGGGACTATATGCTTCGGCTGTTTATGGGGCTTGGATTCAACTCAAACGTTTACGGAATAGGAGACGATGACGAAATCTTTCGAAGGGCTTCTTTTCTGTTTAATGTTGACGGAGCATACAGGCTTATTAGCAAGCCATCATTTTCATCGTTCATTTACGACAGCTTCTTATTCGAAATGGTTTTCGGACTTAGTGATTTACTGTTTTTAGAGAACATCCTTTCCTTTCCTCTTATATACTTTAAAGATTCGGTGCATTTTAAAATTGATCCTCTCGTTAATTACAGCTTTTTAGAGGACAAATCATTCGGATTAAAAGTCGGATCAGAGTTTCTTTTTCAATACGGGAATAAATACAGATTCGGAGCATTCTATTCTTATTTAAGAGACTTCTCGCTTAACAACACATATGAATATCTTGAAGGAAACTATCAGGAAACCGCACTTTTTGGTTCATACACTAATCATAAATTTATTTTAAAACCCGGAGTTAAACTTTCAGCCGAAGACATAGGGGTTCTTGAAGACGGTCCATACGTTCTTCCCCTTGCAAATATTTCATACGGCCCGACACTTTATTTTAACTGGATCATTTCAAAAAGGCTGGCGCTTAAAATCAACAATTTTTTTCTTATAAGAAATTACGACGCCATTTCCAGCCCGAGAGCAATTAATAGAAGTGATATAAAATGGCAGGGAGATATAAGACTTACAATCAATTCATCGAACGACACCGGTGTTTTCATTAACCTTACAACCGTTGTAAACAAATCAAATATGCGTTATTCAAGCATTGAAAATAAAAACTATTATCAGATTATAGCTTTTCTTGGTTTTTCCTGGGATGCCCTTAAATGAAAACCGACGATATAAAAATTGAAGAGCTGGTAAATGAAGCTAAAAAGGGTGATGAAAATGCACTTTCCAGGCTTATAGAACATATTCAACCCAGATTATTCAGATTCTGTTATTACCTTGCCGGACAAAAAGAGCTTGCTGAAGATATTTGTCAGGACAGCCTTGTAAAAGTTTTAACCAAAATCAATTCACTTAAAAACTCAAAGCTGTTTGTGTCATGGATATTTAAGGCTGCAAAGAACAATTTCCTGGACCATATAAAGAGTCACAAGGTTAGCAGGACAGAAACTATTGATAATAAAAGAAATTTACACAAGGAGTCAGACTCGGATAAAGCTGATACGGTTACAAGAATTAATGAGGTTTTATCGTATCTGGGAGATGAAGATCGCTACATAATTCTTTTGGTAGACCAGCAAGGTTATTCATACAGGGAAGCCTCTGAAATTATAGGCATTTCTGAATCAGCACTGACGTCCAGAATTCACAGAATAAGAAAGGATTTCTTAAAGAAATTCGGATAAAAAATGAAAGAAAACGCCGTTGTAGCTCGTCATACAGGCATGAGGGGTGATGAATATGACAAATTATGAAAAGGAAAATGAACAAAGGATAAAGACTCTTTTTCAGGAAGCTCAAAAGCAGCCTTTAGATTCAAATCCTTTCTTGAAAACAAGAATACTTGCCGAATTAAAACTTGCAAAAGAGAAAAAGAGAAGCCTGATGTGGAAGTCGTTTGCATTTGTAAGCCCGCTAGTTGTTGCGGCAGCGCTTCTTATCGTTTTCTTTTTACAAAGTTCCTCTTTCAACGCCGTAATTAATCAGAATATTCTTGTTAAAATTGAAGTTAAAGAAATTGATCCCAAAGTTGCATTTGCAGAAATTGAACTGCCCGACGGAGTTTACTTTCATTCAAAGCTTTACCCGGATATATCAAAGAAAAGAACGCTTCTTTTTGTCATTGATGAGAGTTTTTTGGGCGGACATATTCCGATCGTGATTAAATCAGAAAAGACCGGTTCTAAAAAACTTAAGGTAAATTTTCTTAACTCAGAACAAAAGTCCGTTGAAAAGCGGTTTATAAAAATAAATTTTGACAGTTCCGCTTAGAATTGGGAGAGGGGTAATCCATGAAATTATATAAAATATTATTATTAACGGCGGTGATCATAATTTATCTTACAGGTTTTGCATATTCTCAGGACATTGTCATTCCGGCAGATACCGAGGACATAGAAGCCTTTGATAAAGCTCTCATAATAAATCAGGATTTAGAAAAAAAGCTTGCCGAGCAGGAAAAGAAGAAAAAAGAAGAGTTAGCGAAAACCAAAAAGTATGAGATTGACAGGCAAGTCGCCGAAGAGGCAGACAAATTAAAGAATCTCGATAAAAAATCAAGGGAAGAAATAAAGAAGAAAATTGAAGAAAAGGCACATGCCGATACTCAAAACCTAAATCCGGACGGCTCTAAAAAAGCTGCCGATGTTATAGCACCTGCCGATAGCGGTAAAGCGGCAGCTTCAACGGCAGATCCAGGCCCTAAAGACGCCAATAAATAGAAAATAATTTCGCATCTTATGAAATAAAATTGATTCTCACTCGTCATGCTCATTAGAAACTTACAGGTATTATGTGAAAGGAGCATTGAATGAAGCCGTCTAATCATATCTTTAAACTCAAGGTTGTTATTACTTCTTTCATTTTCTTTGTTCTTACTGTTGTAATAGCTTTACTTAGCAGTTGCGGAAACGATATAAAAGCCAATTGCGATGTCGCCTATTACGGACCGCAACCATGCACCGATGACCAATTCTGTATAGAGCAGCTAGGCGAAATTACCTGGCCCACATGCGTTATGGAAGCTAACGCGGAGAAAAAATGATCAATATTCTTAAAAATAAGGCTAAATATTTAAAGGTTTTCATCCTGGCAGGTTTGTTAACTCTCATATTTGGGTGCGGTGAGGAACCCAAGGATTTATACGGACCTTCACTACTTTATGGCGTACCAAACTGTCAAACTGCACAGGACTGTATTGATAAGTACGGCGAGGGATGGTACTGCGACATTCCGGAAGAAAGCCCCGATGGCTACTGTAGTATAAAAAATTCTCAGTAATAATATGATTAAGGCAATTAAAACAAATCTTAAATGGAAAAGAAGAACTCTCGAATATGAGAAACTCTGCTTAGAGCACCCTTTAAGATATCTTTTCCTGGAAATCACAAGGAAATGCAATCTTAACTGCGTTTACTGCGGAAGCGATTGTACTCCTGATTATCCCGCAGATGAACTCAGCGCTAAACAATGGATTAAAATTATAGACCAGATTGCACAGGATTTTGATCCTGCTAAAGTGATGGTTGCCGTTACAGGCGGTGAGCCCCTCATGAAAGACGGTATTTTTGATATCTTTCATGAACTTCACAAGAACAAATTTTTTTTCGGAATGGTTACAAACGGACAGCTCGTAACCGAAGAAAAAGCAAAAAAGATTGTTGAAACGGGGATCGGATCAATTTCTATCAGCATGGATGCACCCCCTGAAATCAATGATAAGCTAAGAGGAGAAGGTTGCTCAGCCAAAGTTATAAAGGCCGTCGAGAATCTTAAAAATGCAGGGTTTAAAGGAAAACTCGAGATAATCTCTACTTTAACAAAGCCCGCAGTAGAACATCTCGAAGAAATGAGAAAATTCATCGCTAAAATAAAAGTGCCTCTTTGGCGTGTTGCTCCGGTTATGCCTATAGGCAGAGCCGCTGAAAATAAAGAATTAATACCCGATGAACGGGATCTTAAAACAATTCTGGATTTTATAGTCAAATCAAGAAAAGACAGATTTATTCCAAAACCTGAATTCGGTGAAGAGGGATATTTAGGCGATAAATATGAAAACGAAGTAAGACCCTATCTTCATCAATGCAGAGCCGGCATAACCGTAGCAGGTATACGCTGCGACGGAAGAATTGGCGCATGCCCTGAGCTTGCAGATGAATTCCTTCAGGGAGATATCAGCAAAGAAAGGTTCTCAATGGTCTGGAATGAGAAGTATCAAATATTCAGGGACAGAAGCTGGACCAAAAAGGATAAATGCAAAAACTGTGATGCTTACAACCGCTGCAACGGAGGCAGCCTGCATTTATATCCGGGCTGTTCTTCCGGCTTTTCCAGATGCTTTTATTTAATGCTTAATAAAGCTTGTTAACATTAAACTGTAAAGTTACTACCTAAGAATAGGTTCTTTTGTCTCAATTTCATTTGGATCATGCACGATTTTACCGGGTATTATTATGATCCACTGTCGACCGGATAATACGTTTCATATTCGACATCATTTAGTGAAATAGTTAGATCTAGAACGTCTGCCGAATCTTCGTAGACATTAAAAATATAAGTACCTCTTGTAAGAAGGTTCTGCTTTTCAGTATTATCGAGGGGGATTTGTGAAATAAAGAACTCTATCGCGTTGGTGGATATCCCTGAATCATCCAAAGGTAAAGTGTACGTAACCTTAATATTTGAAATGCTTATATCATAACAGTAGAGACCGTCTTTAACATCTATCAGTTTTTTCTCATACACATAACTATATTTCTCAAATAGATCGGCATCATGAAGCTGCGGGTTTGTATGAAGAATTATTTCCTGAATATTGGAACGGCCGTCTCCGTCCGGATCCTTGTCGGCATCTTCCCTCAGAGGATCTGTAAAATTTATTAACTCGACAAAGTCAAATATGCCGTCGTCATCCGTATCAAAGTAATCAGGATTGGTTAAAAGCGCCTTTTCTTCGCAATCAGTTAACCCGTCATGATCATAATCAGTTCTTTGCTTTTTTTCTTCTTCCGTGCAACCGCAATCATCCTCTTTTAACTGTCCGGTAGGATCAAGCCCTCTGTAAAACTCAACCATATCGCTGCATCCGTCTCCATCCGTATCATACAGTGTCGGAGAAGTTCCTAATTCTAATTCCTTGATATCCGTTAAACCGTCTGCATCGGAATCCGCTAAGAGAGTTATATGATCTTCTGCATCAAGATCGAGCTTTGCATTTATGTTGAATACAAGTAAATCTCTTACATTGTAAGATATTTTGATAGGAGTGTAGTCAATCTTATCGTTTAAAAAATCTATTTCAGAAGCATCCTGAAAGTGGATATATTCTCCTTCACCTATTTCAGCAAGATCCTGCATAAAACTAATAAGATTAATTTCTGTATCAGGACCAAGATATGTTGAATGAAAGACTATCTCCTCCACACCCGGCTCTTCCTCAAGGGCCATCAATTGAGTAACACTATCCCTGCAAGCATCCATAGACGCAGGAACATTGGCCATGCCGCCGGGTCTTATTCCGTTCGGATTACCGTCACTGAGAAGTATGGCAATATATTTATTTAGTTCGGTATAACCCTCTTCATCGGGTTGACTGTCGTGATAAATTATGTTTCTTGCTTCGTTTATTGCAGAATGTGTATTAGTTCCGCCATATGCACTTGAGCAGTCATTTAGGGCAGCGTTATATACGGCAGGATCTCTTGTAAATTCTCCTGTTGTCTGCATTACGCCGTTAGAATATGTAATTATGGCAAATTCATAATTTTCATCGTCTATAAAAACATTAATTACCTGTTCAACGGCAACTCTTCTCAACCCCCCTGAATCACTTGTAGCCATGCTCCCTGAGACATCTACTATAAATACTATTTTTACCTTTCCGCCGAGATTGTTCGGATCTTCTGTACAAAAATTACCCTTCACCTGAACTTTATGCAATACAGGATCG
>CAYYBZ010000055.1:0-8866 GCA_964470285.1 uncultured Oligoflexia bacterium | reverse complement strand
TGATAGCAAGACCGATAGCCGCTGTAGTTTTTCCTTTGCCGTCTCCGGTATAAACGTGAAGATAACCTTTTTTGAGTTCTGCGATCATCAGGCATCACTCACAGCAGTTCATTTATTTTCTTCTTTCAAGGCTTCTTTTCTTGAAAGCTTGATTCTACCGTTAGGTTCTACATCCAAAACCTTAACTTTTACCATTTCTCCCTCTTTTACTACGTCTGTAACCTTTTCCACTCTTTTAAAATCAAGCTGTGATATGTGAAGAAGACCGTCGGTATTGGGGAGGATTTCTACAAAAGCTCCGTATTCGGTAATTCTTTGAACTTTTCCGTTATATATTTTGCCTACTTCGGGTTCGGCCGTAATCTCATTAATCATCTTTACTGCCTTATTACATGCTTCCAAGTCGCTTGCAAATACATTAATTTTACCGGAATCCTCAACTTCAATCTTTGCTCCGGTTTTTTCAATGATACTCTTTATCATTTTACCGCCCGGGCCTATTACTTCTCTTACTTTGTCGGGTTTAATCTGGACAACCATGACTCGGGGTGCGAACTCTGACATTTCATCTCTTGGCTTTTCAATCGCTTTTTTCATTTCACCTATAATGTGAACCCTGCCCTGACGTGCCTGCTCAAGAGCTTCCGTAAGAATCTGCTCATTTACACCTTTAATCTTTATATCCATCTGAATGGCGGTAATTCCCTTTTCGGTTCCCGCTACCTTGAAATCCATATCGCCTATGTGGTCCTCATCACCCAGAATATCCGAGAGAACGACATGCTTGTCACCCTCTTTAATAAGACCCATGGCAATTCCCGCTACATGATCCTTAATTTTAACACCGGCGTCCATAAGTGAGAGAGAGGCACCGCAAACAGTTGCCATGGAAGAAGAACCGTTTGACTCTAGAACTTCCGATACAACCCTTAAGGTATAGGGAAATTTCTCATGGTCGGGAAGCATATTGATAATTGCCCTGGATGCCAAAGCCCCGTGACCGATCTCTCTTCTACCCGGTGATCTTAAGAATTTCACTTCACCGACACTGAAAGGCGGGAAGTTATAATGAAGCATAAACGTTTTAAAGGATTCACCTTCAAGAGCGTCAATTTTCTGTTCATCGCCTGATGTTCCAAGCGTTGTAACCACCAATGCCTGTGTTTCACCTCTTGTAAAAAGAGCTGAACCGTGTGTTCTGGGTAAAAGACCGACTTCAATACTTATATCCCTGACTTCATCCTTTTTGCGGCCTGCAATCCTTTTGCCGTATTCAAGAATCATTTTTCTCAGTTCGGTTTTTCTTACATCCTCAAATATTTTCGAAACCTCTGTTTTTCTTTCTTCGTTTTCAGGATTCTCAACTATTAGTTTGGAAAATGTCTCTTCAAAAGAAAGTCTTATAGCTTCAGAACGGTCAAGCTTGGCCGGTATCTTTAATGCATCTGCAATCTGGGGCCTCACCATTGCTTCAACCTTTTTGCGAAACTCGACATCCAGCATAGGGGGTACGAATTCCTTTTTCGGTTTACCCGCCTTCTGCCTTAACTTTTCCTGCATTTCAATCAGGGGTTTGGTCTTTTCCATCGCAAGGCTTAAAGCTTCAATTATAATGCTTTCAGAAATTTCTTTTGCCCAGCCCTCAACCATTACCAGGGCTTCCCTGGAACAGACAACCATAAGATCAAGTTTGCTGTTTGTAATATCTGAAAACTTGGGATTTACCACAAGTTTTTCATCTATATACGCTATCCTCAATGCGGCAATAGGTGTGTTAAAGGGAATGTCGGAAATATAAAGAGCCGCTGAAGCTGCAGTGATTGCTAAAGTATCGGGGATATTTTCAATATCTGCAGACAGAACAGTTGTTATAACCTGGGCTTCGTTTGAATAGCCGTCAGGGAAAAGAGGTCTTATAGGTCTATCTATAAGCCTTGAAGTTAAAACCTCTACCTCGGACGGTCTCCCCTCTCTTTTAAAAAATCCGCCGGGAATTTTCCCTGCGGCGTGGCTTTTCTCAATGTAATCGCATGTCAGAGGAAGGAAATCCCTTCCCTCTCTTGGTTCTTTTCCTGCACAGGCCGTTGCTAAAATTGCTGTTTCTCCGTAACTTGCATAGATTGAACCGTTGGCCTGTTTTGCAATTTTTCCGGTTTCTAAAGTCAGTTTACGGCCTTCTAAATCAATAGTTATTTTTTCCATGAGTTTTCCTGTATTGGTGAATGTTTGAGGAAAGAAAAGCTTTCCTATTTTCTGATACCAAGTTCCTTAATGATCTTTCTGTACTTATCTACATCTTTTTCTTTAAGATAGTCGAGAAGCTTTCTTCTGCGACCAACAAGTTTTAAAAGACCTCTTCTGGAACTGTAGTCTTTTTTATGTTCCTTAAAATGATCGGTGAGATAATTTATTCTCTGGGTCAGAAGTCCGATTTGTACATCGGGTGATCCCGTATCTTTTTCGTGAATCTTGAATTTTTTAATCACTTCACTTTTCAAGTTTGTCGTAAGCGGCATTTTCTTAAATAGCTCCTTTTACATCTATATAATTGTAATCAACTAAAAACAAGGCGATATACTCGCACAAAACACTTTTAAAATCAACCTCATAGTTAATCTACCCCTAAAAATAAAGAACTGCGAAACCCGAATTTTCACCGTTTATATCACTTTGAGGACTTCCCACAAGAAGGTCCTGAGCCGTGTCTGCGTTGATGTCAAAAGATCCCCTCATGGTTGAAGCATAACC
Organism: uncultured Oligoflexia bacterium; assembly: GCA_964470285.1. Taxonomy (GTDB): domain Bacteria; phylum Bdellovibrionota_G; class CAYYBZ01; order CAYYBZ01; family CAYYBZ01; genus CAYYBZ01. The sequence goes on along the minus strand of CAYYBZ010000055.1, from coordinate 6,118 downwards.
TGAATTAGGAGATAACCCCATGGGATTACTTATTTTTTTGTGTAAATTCAGAACATTCAGTTCGGTTTCTACGTATTTGGGATAATTTGCAAATTCCTCTTCCAACATGAAAAATATTGCTCCGTTTGAATATCCTGATTCTCCGCCTAAAGGGGCGCCGATAGAAAGATTCGGGCCAGCACTTCCTTCAAAGGAGGTAATATAAACACCTGAATCTGAGAGAAATCCTCCCTTAATAATTAAAGAAAAATCACTCAGAGGTGCCTGCGAATTTCTTCCGTAAAAAACGTATATTCTGTCATCGTCGGAGTTCTTGGATGAAACGGCCATATCATCCAACCCGTCGCCATCGATATCACTTATATGTGTGACTGAATATCCGAAATTGTAATCACCCTGTTTACCTTCAAGAATCCTGTCTGCGAACTGCGGCGTCACTATTCCGTTTAAGTATCTCGAAGAGGGTCCTAAAAAAACGAAAGTTTTCGAGGATCCCGGAGCACCTACGATAATATCGTCTGAAAATTCCTGCTGAGCATTTCCCTGACCGTCCAGATTCAAGGCATAATCAAAAGAGAATCCGAAACTCTGTCCGTCCTCATTTCCTACAAAAATATAATCGGCTACAGAAGAGTCCATCCGACCGGGAGAACTTATTGCTCTGCCGGTTAAGAAAACAAAAAGGGCCCCGGAACCTAAAGCTCCCGAATAATCAGATAAAGGTGCGCTGACTCCGAAATCGTTAAAACCGTCTCTGTCAAAATCGCCTATTTGTCTTACAAAACTTCCAAATCCCTTGCTGTTTAAATTACCGGCAATACTATCGGCCCCATAGACAACCGTTCCGGACAACTCAAGTCCGTTGACAGGTTCTTGCTTAATCATAAAATCATTTGCACTTCCGAAATAAACGAACAGATCTCCGTTTTGATTGGATCCAAACTGACTTTTTTCCGAACTGACTGCAAAATCAGAGATCGAGTCGCCGTTAATATCAAAACCTCCGGATATTGAAGTTCCGAATCGTGAACCGGGAAACCCTGAAATCCTCATGTCCGGTGTGCGGGTTTTTTGGTTAGGATCAAAAGGGCCGAAGAATATATAAACCATTCCCGAATTTGCTCCCAAGAGTTCGTTGGAGGGCGCTCCGACAGCAATATCACCTGTACCGTCCGCGTTAACGTCTCCTATAAAGTCCAGGGATGAACCGAATTCCTCATTGTTATATTCCCCGTAAAGAATAATCTGGTTGCCCGAGTTTATTCCGCTGCCTGCGGAAAAGTTACAAGATGAAGAAAAAAACACCTGCATAAGAAAAATGCACAGTAAAAAACCCGATTTGACGGAGTTGGTCAATTAAAAATCCTCCTGGCTCTTAAAACGCTTGCATCATCTTCCATGGAATCAATAATACTTGAAGACATTATATATTCAAATATTCCGAGTGTATTGCCATTTTCCCCGGTCAGCGTAATTGTATCACCTTCCTCAAATTTTTTACCGCCTATGGAATCCTTTATAAAACATTTTTTAATAAGCCCGCCCGAATTCAATATTTGATTAAAAGATACGTTAACTGTTATTTCCTTAAACGGGAAATATTGAGGTTTGATCATTCTTATTGATTTTCTTGATTTAAGTCCGCTTTCTATAAGCTCCGGATAATCAATAGAATTGTCTATGACAAAGGGGCCGTTTCTTGTCCTGGTTAATTTTTTTAGTATTGCTCCCGGACCAAGCAAATCACCTAAATCCCTGCATATAGACCTTACATATGTTCCTGTTGAGCAAGTCATCTTGAAGGTTATATATGGATGTTGATAATCAATAAGAGCCATATTACCAATATTTACTATGCCGGACTTTCTGGGTGCCTCTTTTCCATTGCGGGCATATTTGTAATGGGCTTTTCCCTTATGCTTTTTGGCAGAATAAATCGGAGGAATCTGTTCTATATCACCCTTAAAACGGGAAAGCACATCCTTTATCTCCGTGAGTGCAAATTCCCCGACATTATTTATTTTTATTACTTTTCCCTCTGCATCATCGGTATCTGTAGATATTCCAAGCTGAGCAGTTGCTTCATACTCCTTATCCCAATCCTTGATGTAAGGGACAATCTTAGTGGCTCCGCCCGCAAGAACAACTAAAACTCCTTCAGCCTGAGGATCAAGAGTTCCCGAATGTCCTGCATTTTTAAGTTTAAGTGATTTTTTGATCTCTTGGACAACTTTAAAAGATGAGATGTTCAGGGGTTTATTGACGGGTATTATCCCCGAGATATTTTGCGATGATTGTTCTTGTTTTTTCATATAGTTTTTTCTTAACACTTTGCAGATTTCCTTCAGCGCTGCATCCGGCAGCATTCTTATGACCGCCTCCTCCGAAATAAGACGCAATCTCGGAAACATCCGCTTTTTCCTTTGACCTTAAACCGATTTTGAATTTATTTTCAGATATCTCCTTGAAGAAAATAGCTACTTCTATCCCTTGCAATGAACGGGGATAATTTATGAGTCCGTCGGATGATTCGGGGAGTGCACCGGATTTTTTTAACATTTCTTTTAGCATCGTAATGGAAGCAAATCTTTCAGTTTCATAAATCTCCAGAGTTGAAAGAACCATCGATGTCAGTTTAAGCCTGGGAATTGATATATTCTCGTAAAAATTCTGTGCCGCGACCCATGGACTGGCGCCGGCTTCAACTAGCTTGGCGGCGGTTCTAAATGCTTTAGGAGATGAATTAGAATATCTGAAAGAGCCTGTATCCGTCAGAATAGCGGTATAAAGTGACTGTGCAATTCCCTTATCCAGCTGAGCCTCCATTAATTCAAATATTTCAAATATCAATTCGGCCGTAGATGATGCCCGCGAATCTATGAAATTCACAGTGCCAAGTTCTTTAGACGTTCGATGATGGTCAATAACAACAATTTTACCCAGATTTCCGACCCCGGAAGGGAAATCATCTGACACACGTTCAAATTCCGAGCAATCAAGAATAAAAGTAACGTTAAAATCATTCTCACTTAATCGGGTTTTGAACAATTCGGAATTAGGCAAAAACTTTAAGTTCTCAGGAACATGATCCCTGTCATAAAGGGAAACTTTTTTCCCCATATTCAAAAGATATCCGGCCATGGCCAGGGAAGAACCGACAGCATCACCGTCCGGGTCAAGATGTGTAGTAATAAGAAAGCTTTCCCCGTCTCTAATGATATTTTTCAAATCATTGATCTTTTGCTTGAGAATTTTCATTTTTTATTTTTTTGAATATTTTTTCTATTCGATTGCCGTATTCAAGAGAATCATCATAGAAAAATTTAAGTTCCGGAACGAATTTCATTCTAAGGGCTTTTAACAGTTCCCTTCTTATATAACTTTTGGCAGAGTTTAATCCCTTAATGATCTCGTCAACATCATAGGAATCCCTGGTGACCATAAAGTATACTTTTGCATGGCGCAGATCACCTGAAACTTTTGTGTTAGTAATGTTAACCATTTCAAGCCTGGGATCCTTAATTCCCTTAAGAAGCATTCTCGATATTTCTTCTTTAATCCTGTTTCCAACCCTGATGGGTCTTTTCTTTTCCGAACCTTCTTCCATATATTCACCGAATCAATTTTATAAATTAATTAATTCAAAGTTACTTTCGACTATTTCGCCCAAATAAAGATTTTCTATTTCGGCCCTGACTTTATCTATTACTGAGTTAATAAATTTTGCATCGTCACCCACGGCTGTTATTCCCAGTGAAAATCTTTCCCATGAATTGGACGCCTCGACTTCAGCAATCGATACGTTGAATCTTGATTTCACCCTGTCTTTTATCTTTTTTAAAACGTGTCTTTTGCCTTTTAAGGAACGGTTCCCTCTTAGAAACATGGACAGCTTCAAGACTCCGATTACCATATAATAAATAATATTTTCTTATAGGGTGCGTTTCATCTCTTCAAGCTCATAGCACTCTATGATGTCGCCCACCTTAACATCGTTGTAATTCTCTATTCCTATGCCGCATTCCTGTCCGGCTAAAACCTCTTTTGCATCGTCTTTGAATCTTTTCAATGACGATATGTTCCCTTCAAAAACGATAACGCTGTCCCTTAAAAGCCTAACCTTACCTGTTTTTATAATTTTACCTTCGGTTACTCCACAGCCGGCAATTGTTCCTAATTTTGATATGGAGAACGTCTGCTTAACCTGCGCTCTACCCAGGCTCTTTTCCTTAAATTCAGGCTCAAGAAGACCTTCCATGGCTTTTCTTATGTCATCAATTACTTCATAAATTATGTTGTAATATTTTACCTCTACGTTTTCCTTTTCGGCTACGTGGGAGGCTCCGGTTTCTGTCCTTACATTAAACGCCAGTACTAAAGCATTGGAAGCTGATGCAAGCATAATATCTCTTTCAGAAACGCCGCCCACACCTTCGTGTATGCATTTCACGGCAACCGCCTCAGTAGCCAGTTTTGTAAGCGAGCTTTTGAGCGCTTCGACCGAACCTACGGTATCCGCCTTGATTATGACTTTCATTTCTTTGACCCGTCCCTGCTGAATCTGAGAGTAAAGATCCTCAAGCGAAATTTTGGGCTTTGCATCCGGGGCGATTTCCCTTGATTTCTGAGTTCTCATAGAACTGACCTGTTTTGCCAGCTTTTCGTCATCTATGGCGTAGCATATTTCTCCCGCATTAGGAACTCCGCTTAAACCCTGAATTTCAACTGGCATGGAAGGACCCGCCTCTGTAACTGATTTTCCTTGATCATCCAGGATTCCCCTTATCTTACCGAATTTTGTCCCTGCTAAAACCGGCTGACCGACCTTTAAGGTCCCCTCCCGAACAATGAGGGTTGCAATCGGGCCTCTGCCCTTATCAAGTCTGGATTCTATAACTATTCCCCTCATCAGTTTGTCGTAATCAGCTTTAAGATCAAGCATTTCAGACTGCAAAATTATCATGTCAAGTAGATCGGAAATTCCATCTCCCTTTTTAGCCGAGATATTTACAAAAATATCTTCTCCGCCCCATTGTTCAGGAACAAGACCGTATTCTGTTAGTCCCTGTCTTACCTTTTCAGGATTGGCACCCGGTTTATCTATTTTGTTTATTGCAACTATTATTGGAACCTTGGCGGCCTTGGCATGATTAATTGCTTCTACGGTTTGTGGCATCACACCGTCATCAGCCGCGACAATCAATATAACGATATCGGTTACCTGTGCTCCCCTTGCTCTCATAGTTGTAAACGCTTCATGGCCGGGTGTATCTACGAAAGTAATCTTTGAATTTCTAACGTCAACCGAATAAGCTCCTATACTCTGTGTAATCCCTCCGGCCTCCGTATCAATTACCTTTGTTTTTCTAATCTGGTCCAGCAGGGAAGTCTTCCCGTGATCTACATGTCCCATGACCGTAACAACCGGTGGTCTGGTTATCTCTTTTCCGGATGAGACCTGTGAAATTCTTTTCAAAATATCGGCTTCGCCTTCCTTGTCACGTTCTATAGAAAACCCGAAATCCCCCGCAACGATAGAAGCCGTTTCAGCGTCAATTGACTGTGTAATGGTAACGGTCATTCCCATTCGAAGAAGTTTTGCAATAAGCTCTGCTGCCTTTACGCTCATTTTCCTTGCAAGTTCACCAATCTGAATTACATCGCCCATTTTAACAACACGCTTTATGGCCTTTGGTGTTGTTATTTCCGTTTTCTTTCCCTTCTTGGGAAGCCTCTTTTTCCTGTAGCCCTTTGGCCTCCTATCGAAATCCCTTATATCGATGACCGCTCTTCTTTTTCTCTTCTTAACCTTTTCAAAACCTTTGGTCGTAAATTCGCCGAGCTCTTCTACGTCAATTTCGGGTTTGAACCTTTCTCTTAGCCTTTTTATCTTGTCTTCCTTGGCCAGATCTTTTTTCAAATTTCTGCTTTCATCATCGAGCTTTTTAGGAACTACCTTTAATTTCTGATAGCGCGGTTTTTCAGCTTCCTTTACGGCATCAACGCTGGATTTCCCGAGCACCTTTGCCACTTCCTTCTTCTTTGTCTTTGCTTCTGATTTTTCCTCTTTTGGTTGCGCTTTTGCTTTTACTTTCTTTTTTGGTTCTTCCTTGGGGGT
>CAYYBZ010000054.1:0-8892 GCA_964470285.1 uncultured Oligoflexia bacterium | reverse complement strand
AATCTCTTTGTCTTTGTAATAAGCATAGCTTAGCTCGAATCGTGCCTGATCGTAAAAACGTGATGAATTGTCGATTGTTAAATAATGCTCAATTGCAGATTTGTAATTGTGTTTCTTTGAATAAATTCTTGCAATTGCCGTGGATGACGAATCCATAATCAAATTGTTGGGGTTTTCCCTGGAAGTTTCAATTTCTATGCATTTTTCAAAATGACCGATTGCGTCGGTTAATTTGTTGTTTTTTACCGAAAGCGAACCTAAAGAGTAATGTTTTCTTGAACCGAATTCACCGGCTGTTTCAATCATTTCAAGTATTTTTTCTGATGTGGGAAAGTCTTTATATTTAAATGCGACTTTTGAGAATAAATATGCGGTTTGATTTTGAGGATTTTTAATCCTGTAAAAGGCGTTTTTAAGGTGGCTGTAGGTGCCGATATCAAAGTAATTCTTGTCAAGAAAAACATTAATAATTTCATCGCTTGGGATATAAGATGTGTTTTTAAGAAGCCTGTTTACGTAGTATCTCGAAGAGGGAACTGAACCTGTTTTCTGCCAGGCAATCGCAAGGTTTTCTTCAATTTTGATTTTACCTGCTACATCTTTGTTGTAGAACGGCATAGAGTTTAAAATATAAAGGTTGTCCAGGACACCTTCCAGATTATCAACTTCAAGGTATGCCTTAGCATAGTTAAATCTTGTTTCAGGCTGAACTTCCTCTCTAAGTTGTAAAGGGATATCCATGTTTTCGATATTTTCGATCTTTTTTGTAAGATTTTTTGAGCCTTCTATATTTTTATCAAGTAAATGCTCAAATTTTTCTTTTTCCTGTAAATATTTTTTTGAATTCCTTTTCAGAGGTTTTTCATTTGAACAATGCGCGAATGAGCAGATAGCAGACGAGCCTATTGTTAAGGATAATAAACTCAGGGCAAAAAATCTGATAAATATTGTCATAAGAGAAGTATTAAAAAGGTATATTGGCGCTTTCTTCAGTAAGCGTTTTGTAACGGACGGCGAGCCTTTCCTCAAGAGTGTTTTTAAATGGTCCCTTATCCATGGTTTCTATGTTTACAATTGTGGTTTTTCCGTAAGATACCGGAAAATCATAATTTGATTCCATGTTAAATTTATAATCTTTAAGATATGAAAATAATTTAAGACTACCGCGGTCAGAGCCTGTAAATGAAAGTTTAAGTGAAACTCTGTTGTTTCCCGGGGGACTTTCTCCGTCGAATACAACCACTTCCCCGTTCTGGGGAATCTCTCTGTTGAATTTATGAATAAGGTTTCCGTTTAGATAATACTCCCCGCTTACGAGTTTAAATATACTTCCTACATTGTTTTTGAATCTTATAACCGATTTTGAGCCGGTAATTTTACCGAGCAGAAGAGTTTCTTCCAGTAATTTTAATTTTGCCTTTGAACGATAAACCTTTTCCTTTAGCTCATTTACACTGTTTGCGATTTCAGCCAGCCTTTTTGTAAGCTTGGAATCTTCAGTGTTTAAATCTTTTGAATCAATTTGGGCTTTAGCGGTGAGCGTCAGCATAAAACAAAATAACAGCGGAAAGATAAACGATAAAAATTTTAGCCTGTAAGAAATCATATAAATTCCCTCGTTATAAAATAGCAATATCGAATCATATAAAATATAGACAATTTTTCAATTTAAAAAGACGTTTTTGAATAATACAAGCCCGTTACCGTTTTGCAGGATTAATTCAAGTGATAGCGGATTATCAATTATTGAGAGTGTTTTTCAGAACAGTTTTGGATTTAAGGTATTGGAATTAAAAGGATTTCTCCCGGATAAATCCGTGATGTGCTTCTTTTGTTAAAGAGTTTAAGGGTCTTTACATCAACATTGAAGGTTTTTGCGATATCCCATAATGTGTCTCTGCTCCTTACTTTATACGCATTATGTTTTAAGAGCGCATCCTCGTCAGGGATATAATTTTCATGATTTGCGAGTTTTGAAAGCAATTTTTCCGCTCCTGAGTCCATTGGTACCCTTACGATGGTATTTTTCGGTATGGAAATATAACTGTAGCGTACCAGATGGCTGAAAGCAGGGTTAAGAAAATGTAAAATCTCGTTTTCTATGCCCAATTCTGTAGCCAGATCTGCAAATTTGACTGCGGATGTAAGTTTTTTCTCTTCAGTCATTGTGTCAAGCGACTGGGCGATTGTAACATCGGGAAAATATTCTTTGTAATTTGTGTAAATCTGTAGAACGGCGATAAATTCGGCATAAAAGTTTTTTACGGCAAAACCCTTTCTGCGATTTTTATATTTAAATAGAATGTCTTCAATATCGGTAGAACGCTGAGATTTCATGGCTCGCTTCATTCCGTATACTCCGAAATTATACGCTGTAATTATCAGGGGCCACAGACTTTCATTAGCATTCCATATACCCAGATTTATGGCATGATCCGTCAGTATTTTCTTTTCCTTAACTATTTTTTTTGCGGCGGCGAAAGTTGAAATATATGGATCTTTTCTATCGTCTTTTATTTTGTTAATCGTTAATCCTTCATGTTTTGCTGCCGAGAACATTAACTGCCATTGACCGGCTGCTCCGGCACTTGATACGGCCATAGGATCGAACAGGGATTCAATGATACAAAGGTATGCAAGTTCCTCGGGGATATTTTCAGCTATCAATGCATCCTGCATCATGCTTATGTAAAATCCGGAGAACGCTATTGCCTCTTCAATGTTATCGGCTGCCCCTCTTTGCGCCCTTATTCTGGAATCTAGAGAGGCGTTTTTAAATCTTTTCGTGTCCTCTGTGTCGGGGAAAAGTTTATAGATGCTTGTTTCTAAGGGATCTAGTTTTTGTAAAGGATTATCTGAGGAATTGGTTTTATGGCTCAAAGATTTAAGAATTTGCTGAATCTCTTGTCTTGAAGCATCAATGAGATCCAGTTCCTTTTGTGTAAAAGGTTTAAAAAGGTTTTCCGGTGGGTCGGGGGAGTCTATCACAACATAAATTCTGTCGGGTTTTTCCACATCATGGATAACGATTTTTGAAGAATCATACTTAGTAAAGACCGTTTTCCAGAATTCAATATTAGGAACAAGATTGATGGGAATTGGAAAAAGTTTTAAAAGTTCCAGCTGCTCTTTGGGCAATTTCCCAATGTGTTCATAAAAGTTTTTACCCGGGATTACAGCCCCGATTTTATTCGTATTGATAATAAAACATATAAAAAGAACGATAAAAAGCCATGATAATACCTTTTTAAATTTTTCCCCCATAGATTTATAATTATATCAGATTTTATAAATTATTGAAGAGGTAAGATATGAATTTATCTTGGAATATTCTATAGTTAAGCTTGTCGACGGCTGAACGGCCATTTCCTAGAATGGTAAAAGCCAGTAAATTCGAGCGCTTGGTTTTTATATAGCCCGATAGCGTGTTTATATTGGTCAGGCTTCCGGTTTTTACTCTGATATAGCCGTCAAGACGGGGAGGCCAGCTTCTTCCTTTAACAGTTCCGTCATAACCGTATATCGGAAGTGAAGTGATAAATTCAGGTGAAATTGTAAAATCTTTTTCCAGAATAATAAGAATCTTTGTAATCTGATCTGCAGAAATCATTGTTTCCCTTGAAAGGCCGGATGCAGATGTAATTCTGTTGCCTTTTTTACGCAACCCTAAATCGTTAAAACATTTATTAAGCATTTCAATCCCGTTTTTATAATTGGCGGCATTTTCTGCCACCAATGCCTGGGTCAAAAGCAGTTGATTTGACATGAAGTTATTTGAAAACTTATTCATTCCCTTTAGGCATTGAGCGAGCGTTCTTGATTTAAATTTAAGTATTTCACTGGCGTTTGCGGGGGTTTTCCCTTTTTTTATTTTGCCCTTAATAATTCCGCCCTGTTGAGAAAAAAACTTTTTAAATGCATAACCGTAATAAAGCTCAGGGTGGAAAATTCTTCTGTAGTGATTTCTTTTTGAAAGAGCGGACCATTTTCCTGAAACAATTATTTTAGTTTTATCCTTCATTTTAACAACGGAGATTTCAGGGCGTGCATTTTTATGATTACTGACACCGATAGACCCGTTCTCTATAACAAAATAATCCAGCGACGGATCAAGCGTGACTTTTACGGGCTTACCTACACCCTGATAATCAATAAGAATCGTGATTGAGTTGAAATTAAGTGCAAGAGCGGACGCTGGAGCTGAAAACGAACGGTCGTAATCATTCGTAAACTGTTCATCGAGCACTTCATTTTTAAATGAGCCGGAGTCCAGAATAAGATCGCCGGATATTTCCTTAATCCCAAGATTAAAAAGATCTTTGGTAAACATCCATAGCCTTTCAGAAACCATATAAGGATCTCCGTTTCCCTTAATAAAGATATCTCCTTTGAAGGTGCCGTTCTCTGCCTGTGTTCTTGAAAATATCTTTGTCTCCCACCTGTAATTAACGCCTAAGCTTTTTAGCGCACAGTAAGAAGTTAAAACTTTAATGTTAGAGGCCGGATTGAAAAGTTTCTCATCATTATGAGAAAAGATTTTTTTTTCATCCGATACTTTTAAAACTGAAATTCCGATTGAAGCCGGATCGATTTTTATCTCCTTAATTAAGGAAGTGATTTTCTCTGAATGGTTTTTAGCGGTATTTGCGAAAACACTACCTGCGGACAATTGAAATGCTATAAGAGCTGTTACGAAGGATAAAAATCCAAACAGATCCTTTTTATTTACAAACACATGGCCATCCTTTTTAATTTATTTCATGTTATCAAAAAGTTATACTTGTAGCAATTTGATGTCGGGTTAATACATAAGATGTAGGGAGAAATGATGTTAAGAAGAATATCGCTGTTGTTAGTACTCATATTTACTTTTTCCTGTACCAAATATGACAAACCGGGCGTTGATAATCTTGTAATAGCCATTGAGAAGGCTCCTGAGTCTTTAGACCCCAGGTACGCCTTAGATACTTTTTCTTCGAGAATATGCAGATTAATGTATGACGGACTTCTAAAGGCCGATGATAATTTCGACTATAAGTCTGATCTTGCAAGCTCTATGACTATGAAAGATGACAAAACCTACATATTCAAATTAAGAAAAGATGTAAAATTTCACGATGGAACTCCTCTGACCTCTATGGATGTTAAATATACCTACGAAACTATAATGAACCCCGATTTCGGCTCGGCTTTTAGAAACGCATTTAAGGAAGTGGAAAGCATAGAAACTCCCGATGATTACACGATAATCATTAAACTTAAAAATCCGTTTGCCCCCTTCAGAACGGCGGTAGGTATAGGCATCATACCTAAACACATCGGAGAAAAACTGGGCCGTGAGTTTACAAAAAATCCGGTCGGAACAGGAATATTCAAGCTTAAGAAAAACCTCGATCGCGACGGTGTTATACTCGAGCGTTTTGAAGGCTACAGGGACGATAAAGCAAAAATAAAATTCGTGACCTTTAAGCCGGTGCTTGAAGATACAGTCAGAACACTTGAACTTATGAAAGGTTCTGTAGATCTTGTTATGAATGCTATCCCCGCGGAACTCCTTAAGGAAGTAAGAAAAATACCCGATATAACTGTTAAAAGCGGTGAGGGAGTTCAGTATCAGTATCTGGGATTCAACCTTGAGGATAAAATACTTAGTAATGTAATGGTAAGAAGAGCTATAGCCCACGCAATAGACAGGGAATCTTTAGTCAAATACAAGCTTGGCGGCCTTGCTAAAGTATCTACAGGACTGCTGGCTCCGATTAATTGGGCATATTCTAAAGACGTTTTGGACTATGATTACGATACAAAAAAATCGGAAACGCTACTTGAAAAGGCGGGTTTTCCCAGGAAAAAAACAAAAAACGGAAATTACAGGTTTTCCCTGACCTACAAAACATCGACAAATCCGGAGGCCCTTGAGATTGCCGGTGTCGTTGCCGAAAATCTCAAAAGTGTAGGCATAGATGTTACCTTAAGATCATTGGAATTCGGTGTGTTCTTTGACGATATTAAAAACGGCAATTTCCAGCTCTATTCTCTTTCATGGACCGGTATTACCGAGCCTGATCATTACTATTACATCTTCAACTCTGAATCAATACCTCCCAACGGAGCAAACAGAAACCGATTCAGAAATAAAGAAATGGACGGACTTACTCGTCTGGGCAGGGCCACAATTGACAAGGAAAAGAGAAAAGAAATTTATGCCAGAATTCAAAAGCTGGCAAGCGAACAACTCCCCTATGTAAGTCTGTGGCATAAAGACAATGTTGTGGCCTATAGAAACAACGTTAAGGGGTTTAAATTAATGGCAAACGGTGACTATTATTATATTAAGGATACTTACAAGGAATAGTTAATTGCGTTACTACATTATAAGAAGAATCTTTTATCTCTTCCCGGTTGTATTCGGGGTATTAACCGTTGTGTTCCTGCTTATTCATTTAATTCCGGGTGATCCGGTTGAGATTATGCTCGGGGAAACAGCTTTAGGAGCCCAAAAGGAAGAGTTAAGAGCGCAGCTTCATCTTGATAAACCGATTATTGTTCAATACGGAATTTTTCTTAAAAATGTATTCAGGGGAGATTTGGGAAAGTCCATTTATTCGAACAAACCGGTTGTGGAAATATTAGCACAGAGATTCCCGGCTACTCTGCAGCTGGCGTTTGCCGCATTAATTGTTTCTCTGCTTGTATCTATTCCGGTCGGGATTATTGCGGCTTCCAGGCAGCACTCATTTTTTGATTCCTCCACAATGCTGTTCTCTATGATAGGCGTAAGTATGCCCAATTTCTGGTTCGGACCGCTCTTGATACTTTTGTTTGCCTATCACCTCGATCTTTTTCCGATTTCCGGGAGATCAGGCCCTTTAAGTATTGTTCTTCCCGCTGTTACTCTCGGTTTTGGAATGGCTGCCATACTTTCAAGAATGGTGCGCTCATGCATGCTTGAGGTAATCAAGGAGGAATATATTAAAACCGCTATGGCCAAGGGAGTATCCAGAGTAAAAGTACTTTCCGTTCATGCATTAAGAAACGCCTTGATACCTGTTATCACACTGGTTGGCATTCAATGCGGAAGTTTACTGGCAGGTTCAATTATAACGGAAAAGATTTTTTCATGGCCGGGTGTGGGTCAGGAAATTATTGAGGCAATATCAAAAAGGGATTATCCCCTCGTACAGGGCTGCGTACTTCTAATAGCAATAACATACGTAGTAGTAAATCTTTTAACTGATATAGCATATAAAATCGTTGATCCCAGGGTGAAGTATGAACAGAAGTAAAAAGTTCATATACAAATACAAATTAGCGCTTTTCGGAGCATTTTTTTTATTTCTGATAATAGTTACAGCTGTTCTTGCGCCTTATATTGCCCCGCATAATCCTTATCAGATAAATCTTTCACAGAATCTGGCGGGTCCTTCGGACAGGTATTTACTCGGTCAGGATCAGGACGGAAGAGACATTTTAAGCAATATAATTTACGGAACAAGAATCTCGCTTAAGGTCAGTATTTTTGCGGTTTTATTTTCCCTTTTGATAGGCACTTTTCTCGGGGCATTGTCGGGTTATTACGGCGGTATATTCGATCAGCTTTTTATGAGAGTTGTGGATATTTTCCAGGCCTTCCCAGGAATTCTTCTCGCAATATCTGTAGCGGCGGTTTTAGGGCCCAGTATTAACAATGTAATTATAGCTTTATGTGTTGTCGGATGGGTAGGGTATGCAAGGCTTATAAGAGGACAGTTTCTGTTCTTAAGGGAACTTGACTATGTTCAATCTGCAAGGGCCATAGGAGTAAAAAATTACAAGATCATATTCAGGCATATGCTTCCCAATACAGTAGCTCCTTTAGTTGTAGAGGCCACTTTCGGAATGGCCGTAGCAATACTTGCCGAGGCATCTTTAAGCTTTTTAGGCATCGGAGCGCCTGCCGGGACTCCAAGCTGGGGACTAATGTTAAACAACGGGGCAAGATATTTACTTAGGGCTTCTCATCTTGCAACCTTTCCTGGAATTGCAATAATGCTTTCGGTTTTAAGCTTTAATTTTATAGGTGACGGGCTGAGGGATTATCTGGACGTTAAAAAATACTAAACGGTAAAAGCCATGAAAGAGATAAAAAAAAGATTGGGACAGCTTTTTATGACCGGAATTTCCGGTTATGAATTATCTGACGGCGAAAAGGATATTCATAAAAAGATAAAAACCGGCGGAATAATTCTATTCAAAAGAAATTATAAAAACGTTGAGCAGCTTACAACTCTTGCAGGTGACATTTACTCCGTAATTGCCATGCCTCTTATCGGCGTTGATCAGGAGGGGGGAAACGTAATAAGATTTTCTAAACCGTTTACTCAGTTCCCCGGTAATTACCATCTTGGAAAATATTTTGAACAGACAGGTTCTTTAGAGTTAGCCAAGAATTATGCCTTTCAACTCTCAACCGAACTCAAAGCATGCGGGATTAATCTTTGCTTTGCCCCCGTTGTCGACGTTCTTACAAACCCTGAAAATAAAGTAATAGGGGGCAGGGCGTTTTCTGAAAAACCCATAGTTGTTTGCGAAGTGGCTTCGGCCGTAATTTCTTCCGTGTCAGAATCAGGAATTGTTTCCTGTGCAAAGCATTTTCCCGGTCACGGCGATACTTTTGAGGACTCTCACGAGAAACTTCCCCGTATTAAACACAACCTTGATTTTTTAATGAAGAGGGAATTTTTACCGTATAAAAGGATAATATCGGGCGATGTACCAATGATAATGACGGCTCATATAGTTTACGAAAAGCTCGACAAAGATCTACCGGCTACACTTTCAAAAAAAATAATTTCGAAAATACTGCGAAAAAAGCTTTCTTATGAAAATGTCGTTATAACCGATGATCTGGAT
>CAYYBZ010000053.1:0-8929 GCA_964470285.1 uncultured Oligoflexia bacterium | reverse complement strand
AGGGGCGGGTTTTATGTTCGGGCCCCTTACAAGTTCAGCATTTGATCCTTCGGGATCGGGAGGTATTATCATTGAATCGTTTATTTTGTATTTTTTAGGTAACTTCACATCAACAGATTTTCCAAGAGATCTGGGATCCGTTATAACTCCTTTTATGGCACTGGCCACGGCAGTTTCGGGGCTTACAAGATAAACCTGTCCGCTTTTTGTTCCCGATCTGCCTTCAAAGTTTCTGTTAAATGTTCTTAACGTTACTCCTTCGGATGACGGGGCAAATCCCATTCCTATGCACGGTCCGCAAACGGATTCCAGAATTCTTGCACCTGAAGAAATGATATCAAGAAGTGCTCCGTTCTGAGCAAGCATTTCCATTACCTGCTTTGAACCGGCATTAATACCCAAAGAAAGGTCGGGATGAACTGTTTCCCCCTTTAATGCTCCTGCAACCGTCATCATGTCTTTATAAGAGGAGTTTGTACAGCTTCCTATGCCCACCTGATCAACTTTTAAACCTTCAATTTCTTTGACCTTAACTACGTTGTCGGGAGAATGGGGTTTTGCAATCATCGGTTCAAGTTCAGATAGGTTAATTTCAACAACTTCATCATACTTTGCGTCTGGATCTGCAACGAGTTCTGTAAAATCATTTTCTCTTTCCTGTGCAATCAGCCATTCATTGGTTATTGAATCGGAAGGGAAAATAGAAGTCGTGGCACCCAGTTCTGCTCCCATATTTGTAATAGTTGCACGCTCTGGGACCGAAAGGGTTTTGACGCCTTCTCCACCGTACTCAAATATTTTACCCACGCCGCCTTTAACGGAAAGTTTTCTAAGAAGTTCAAGTATTACATCTTTTGCAGCGACCCAAGGTTGTAATTCCCCCTTTAATTTTACATGTACAACTTTTGGAGTAGTTATATAAAAAGGTCCGCCGCCCATTGCAACGGCGACATCCAGCCCTCCTGCTCCCATTGCGATCATACCTATCCCTCCGCCTGTGGGAGTATGGCTGTCCGAACCGAGCAGGGTCCATCCCGGTTTACCGAATCTTTCTATATTTACCTGATGACAGATTCCGTTACCCGGCCGGGAAAAATAAATACCGAATTTTTTAGCGGCCGATTGCAAAAACTTATGATCATCGGGATTCTCAAATCCGACCTGTAGCGTGTTATGGTCAATATAGCTTACAGAAAGTTTGGTCTTCACTCTTGGAATTCCCATTGCCTCAAACTGAAGATAGGCCATCGTTCCCGTGGCATCCTGAGTAAGTGTCTGATCAATCTTAATACCTATTTCATTACCCGGGCCCCATTTACCGTCGACAATGTGGTTTTTCAAAACTTTCTCAACAATATTCTGTCCCATTTTTCCTCCCAATGTACCCTCGGGATTGCTTCGTTGCTAAATCCCCTCGCAATGAAATTACTATGTTCCCTGGCTGAAATCGTTTAGGTAAGCCAGTTGATCTTTTGTTAGCTCGTCAATATCGATTCTCATAGAGTTAAGTTTAATTCTTCCGATATGCTGATCCTGTTCTTCAGGAATATCATAAACGGCAGGTTTTAAGTCTTTTCCTGTTTCGGCAAGTCTTTTCATAGAAAGGAATTGATTGGCAAAGCTCATATCCATAACCTCTGAAGGATGTCCTTCGGCTGCTGCAAGATTGACAAGTCTTCCCTGAGCCAACAGGAAAATCTTTTTACCGTTTTTAAGAGTGTATTCTTCACAGTTCGGTCTTATCTCTCTTTTCTTTTCCGTTACGGATTCAAGATCTTTAATGTTTATTTCGCAATCGTAATGACCCGTATTGCAAATTATTGCTCCGTCTTTCATGGACTCAAAATGTCTTTTTACCATTACATCCTTCATTCCTGTTGCGGTTATAAAGATGTCTCCGACTTTAGCCGCTTCATCCATTTTCATAACTTCATGGCCGTCAAGAGTTGCTTTAAGCGCTGCCGTAGGTTTAACTTCAGTGGCTATAACATTTGCTCCGAGTCCCGCTGCTCTTCTGCCCACTCCCGAACCGCAGTGGCCGTAACCGCCCACCACAAAATTCTTGCCTGCGATCATTACATTAGTCGCTCTTAGAATTCCGTCAATGGAAGATTGACCTGTTCCGTAAACATTATCAAAATCCCATTTTGTTTCGGCATCGTTAACAGCAATAACCGGGTAAAGAAGCTTGCCCTGATCTGCCATTGCTCTTAACCTGTGAACACCTGTTGTAGTTTCTTCTGTCCCGCCTGTAATGTATTTTACCATTTCGGGATATTTGTTATGAACCGTAAAAATCAAATCCGCACCGTCATCAAGTGTTAAATTAGGTTTAATCTCTAAGGTTTTATCAATGCACCAGTAAAATTCTTCCGTGTTCATCCCGTGCCAGGCATAAATTGCAATACCTTCTTTGGCAAGTGCTGCGGCGATATCATCCTGGGTTGAAAGCGGATTGCATCCGGACCAGCTGACTTCTGCTCCTGCTGCTACCAGTGTTTTAACCAGTACGGCTGTTTCCTTGGTTACATGCAGACATCCTGTTATTTTATGTCCCTTCAACGGCTTTGTTTTGGAGAATTCTTTGCGAAGATGCATCATGACCGGCATTCTCGATTCTGCCCAGTCAATTTTCATCAGACCCTTTTCGGCCAACTTAATATCCTTGATTTTATAATCCATTTTTCCTCCGAATTTTAAATTTCCTGTGAGCGAGCGCTATTATATATCAGTTTGTTACACCGGAATCCATGATATTTTTCAGATTTATGAAAAAGCTTTTAGAAGCGGATGTTTTTTTAAGGTATTCACCCATCCCAAGTTTTGGTCTTCATTTTTATTTGAAGATTCTCTAAATTAAATTTCAAAATAAAAATTGCCCGTATTCTTTGTAATATATACTGCAACGTATCAACATGTAATTTGTTGTTACTTTAAAAGCTTCGAATAATTATCCTGATATAGCAAATTAATTAAGAATTCCTTATGTTTACTTCTTATGTTATATTTTTCTTTATGATAAAAATTACAGATTCACATGTTCATCTGGGGCTTTGGGAAAACCCTGATTTTTTCGGCAGAGAGCTTGGCTGTGCGGATTTATTTAAGTCATACGATAAATTCGGGATATTCGGTGCGGTTGTTATGCCGACGGATCGGGCCAAAAACGGAGAAATTCTAAATTCATTAAAGGAGTTTCCGTCAAACAGATATAAGTTCACACCGTGGATCAAGCCCGGGTCTAAAGACGCAATGAAATTTTGCAAAGACAACTTAAAAAATATTGCAGGGCTTAAGTTTCATCCTTCTTTAGATAGAACAAAAATAACCGATAATAAGTATGCAGATTTTTTAAAACTGGCACTGGATAATGATCTTCCGTTAATAGTACACTGCGGAAGGTGGCAGGAAATTGCAGGTTATGAGTATCCTCTTGAAATTGCTGTAAAATACCCTCAAATAAAAATACTGCTTTCTCATATGGGCGGTGATACTCCAAAACTTGCCTTCGGTGCTATTGAAAAGGTTAAAAACGGAAATCTTGATAACATATTTTTTGATACGGCCGGTTTCAGGGAATACTGGGTAATTGAAAAGGGTGTTGAGAAGTTGGGATCGAATAGATTCCTGTTTGCGAGCGATTATCCCCTGGGTCATCCGGTTTCAGCTATAGAGTTGATAAAACATTTGGAAATACCAGACAGTGCAAAGGAGGATATTCTTGGCAGGAATGTCTTAGATCTTTTTAATTGGGAGGCCGCAGTAGGTTGAAAAGTATTCTAATAACAGGTTCAGGAGGCCCTTTAGGAGTCAACGTAACGAGATCTTTAAAACTGGCGCCTGAAATAATTTGTACCGTAGGAACCGAAGCAAATCCATATCATATTCCTCTTTCTCTTACGGATAAAACAGAGAAAATCCCTTACGCAACGGATATTGATAATTATCTGAAAGCCGTCAGTAGTATTGTCAAAAGATATGAAATAGATCTTATTCTGCCGACTCATCCGGTTGAAGTAAGTGCTCTTGGAAAATACAGAAAGATGTTTAAGGGAAAAACTTTTCTACCTTCGCAACAGGTTATAGAAACCGGAAGCGATAAATTTCTTTCTTACAAGCAATGGGAAAAAGAAAAAATTCCGGTTCCTAAAACAATACTTTTAAAAAAAGAAGTGGATCTCAAAAATGCCTTTGAGCTTTTAGGGTCAAAAACCTTCTGGCTTAGAGGATCCGGCACACCGGGTTCCGGCATAGGCGGAAGGGCGCTTTTATGCTCCGATATATCACAGGCAAAGGCATGGATAGATTACTGGGACGGATGGAATAAGTTCATATGTTCGGAATATCTCCCCGGTGATAACATGACATGGACCTCTTTATGGAAAGACGGCGAATTAAAAGTTTCTCAGGGCAGGCAGAGACTTGAATACGTTCTTCCTCATGTAAGCCAGTCCGGGATTACCGGAGCTCCCGCTGTGTCAAAAACGGTTCATGATGCCGGCTTAAACAGGCTTGGTAAAAAAGCCGTTGAGTGTATGGATAAAAAACCCAACGGCACATACTTTGTCGATTTTAAAAGGGATGAAAAGGGCAAACTCAAAATAACCGAAATTAATCCGGGTCGTTTCGGAACAACTATTTATTTTTACACAGAGGCCGGAATCAATTTCCCTTATCTCTATGTCAAACTGGCCATGGGAGAAGAAATAGGCAAAATCCCCAGGTTTGACGTTATAAAACAAAACCTCTACTGGATAAGGACACTTGATTGCGGTCCTGTTATGATTGAAGAGGCGGATATTGAAAAATAAAGCTTTCATGTTCGATCTTGACGGTACAATTCTTTTTTTAAGTGCCGACTGGAATAAAGTAAAAACCCGTCTTGTTGAGATGTACCGTACCTACGGGATTAAAATAGATCACGGGGATATCACCAACATATTCAGAAACATTAATGAGACCGAAAATAAATTAGATTCGGATGATTCAAAAAAGGATTTCAGGGAAAAAGCTTTTGATATAATTCGCAGCGAAGAGATTAAAGGTGCTTCAAACTCTTATTATAGAGAAGGAGCAGACTTACTTCTGGATTATTTGAAAGAAGAAACCCTTGCTTTGATAAGTTCCAACTCAAGAGTAGCAGCTGATATTGCTTTTAGGGTGACCGGAATTGACAGCACTATTTTTAAATCAATCATAATGAGGGATGACGTAGATAAACTTAAACCCCATCCTCAGGGTATTATTAAAGCTGTTATGCAGTTGGGAGAATACGACAGCAATTTGAAGAACTTTTACTACATCGGTGATCAAAAAAATGATGTCATAGCCGCTAAAGAAGCGTCGAAAGAGCTCAGCAGTGATAACATCGTTATTAAAACCGTTGCAGTCAGCGGAGGGGCGTCGAAAGAGGAAAAGATAAAGGCTCAAAATCCCGATTACTTCGCACGTAGTATGCTTGAAGTTAAAAATGTTGTTAAGGGGATATTAAGTGAGTAACGATTCAAAATTCAAATCGGTTTCATGTTCGGTGATTGCGTATAATGAAGAGGCGACAATTGCGCAGGCTATTGAAGAAGTTCATCAAGGCCTAAAAAATATAGGGTTTGAAGAAATCGAGATTATAGTAGTAGATGATGCAAGCACCGATCGTACGAATGAAATCGCAACCGGGATTGCGCAGAGCAATCCCACGGTCAGAATAATAAGGCATGAGAAAAACAAAGGCCCGGGTTCCGGGATGAAAACCGGAATTCTTAATTCAAAGGGTGATGTTGTATGCTTTCATGCGGCCGATCAACAGTTGGATTTTGATGAGGTTGCCTCGTATATTGCCAAGCTGAATGATTATGATCTGCTGATCGGAGAGAGAACCGATCGTCCCGGATACACTCTGGCACGTAAATTCGTTTCGCGGGTAAGCATTACACTTGTTAAGGTTCTCTTTGGATTAAAATACAAGGATTATAATTTCCTCTATCTATACAGAAAATCTGTTTTTGACGGGATGAAAATAAGTTCAGCAGGGATCTTTGTAGTTACCGAAATTCTTATCAGAGCTATTGACAGGGGGGCCAAGGTCGGTGAAATAAGAGTAGGCTGTAAACCGAGGCTTTTTGGACAGGCTTCCTGCGGAAAACCCTCAATTATTCTGAAAACTTTTTTTGAGCTAATGAAATTCTGGATAAAATATAAGGTATTAAGGATTAAGAATTAACTTTTCCCTACGATTTCTACGGCTATTTTTCTTGATCTTGGGCCGTCAAATTCGCAGAAATATATTCCCTGCCATGTACCAAGCACAGGGTTTGAATCATCAACTATCAGATGAAGTGAAGGCCCCACAAGAGAAGCTTTTATGTGTGAATCTGAATTGCCTTCAGAGTGCGAATAACCGGCCCCCTCGGGGGCTATTTTGGCAAGCTGCTTTAGAATATCCTTTTTTACACTGGGATCGGCATTTTCGTTAATAGTGAGCCCTGCTGTAGTATGCTGGCTTGCCAGAACGCATATACCGTTTTTAACGCCTGATGATTTTATTTCCCTGATTACGAGATCTGTTATATCAATAAGTTCTTCCCTTACCCTTGTTTTAACCGATATGTATTTCATGATTCTCCCTTTGAATGATTTACAGCTCTATAAATCTAATCAAATAGTTGCCGGCTGTAAAGTGTCTGATTATTAAGTTTTCCTTATAAATAATCCATAAAAGTTGTAATATTGTAGCATGCTCAAAGAAAATCTAAAGTTAAGAAGGGTACTTAGGGTTTTTGGCGGCTTAGCTATTGCTCTTATTGTTTGCCTTATAGACTGGGGGCTTGACTGGCCCCTTTATGACTTCCTTTTTAAAATGAAAGGCGGATCCAAACCGAATTCTGAAATTGTCCTTGTTTCTGTTGACGATAAGACTCTGAGCGAACTTAAAAAAGTCTGGCCGGTTCCTATCCCCTCTTATACAAAAATGTTGGACATAATATGCAAGGAAAAACCTTCAGTAATCGGTTTTGATATTGAATTCACATATCACATGGGAAAGCCCGCAGAGTATGAACGTTTAGCAAAAGTATTAAAGAAAAATAAATGCCGGGTGCTGTGGGGTAGATCCTTTGTGCCGGACGAATCCAATCTCGTTGAAATCCCGAAAGAACTTCCGTATCAGGATATAAGTGTTTTTAACGGTTTTAAGCTTGACGGCAACAGTCCTCAAACCTACATGAGATATGCAAGAAGGGTTACACCGTATTTTGACAACGGAAAGGAAGTTTTAAAAAGCCTGGCCTTTGCTTCGGTAGAAATGCATTTAAACAAGAATTTGGTTGAAGATCCAAAGCGGTGGTACGAGTTTCTGACCGATTATGCGGGACCTGCCGGAACATATAAAACTGTTTCAATGGTAGATATATTGAATAAGAAATTTGAGCCGGAATACTTTAAGGATAAAATTGTTTTTGTGGGAAGAGGGGAGGGTGAATTTTATACAAATTTTGTAAGGACGCCGTATTTCTCCGGTAAAAAAGCGGACACTTTAAGAATTGAAGTTCATGCAAATATTGCGGATACGGTTTTAAAAGGAAAACAGATAAATAAAGTCTACCCCGGCGATAACAAAACCAAGGTTGAAAAAGCCCATAATATATACGCGGTTGTCGCAACATTTATCCTATGCGTTTTTACTGTATGGGTTCTTTTCGGAACCACTCCTTTAATGGGAATACTGATTGTTCTAATTCAGGTATTTGTTCTACTTGTAATAGGATTAATCTCACTGAAGACAAGGTCTTATGTAAGCATGATATTTCCGCTTTTAGGCGTTTTTATAGGTTATTATCTGCTTGTTCCGTACAGACTTGTAAACGAATATAGAAGGCGCTGGGAATTTGAACAGGCCAATAAGATACTTTCCGAGGTTGAAAGAATGAAAAGTAATTTCCTTTCTCTAATTACTCATGATCTTAAAACCCCTATAGCAAGAATTCAGGGTTTGGCTGAATCCCTATTAATGGGGCAGGGCTCAAAATTTGAAGATATGCAGAAAAAACCGTTAAAGGCCATAATAAAGAACTCGGAAGAATTGAACGATTTCATTACAAGAATTTTAAGCCTTTCCAGGATAGAAACTTCCGAAGTCAAGCTCAACCTTACATCGAGAGACTTAAACGCGTTGGCAGAAGAAACAGTAGATAAATTCAAATACATGCTCAAAGATAAAAATATTGAACTGGAAAAAGATCTTGAGCCTCTTTTTTCAATTAAAATGGATGATCAGCTTATAGGACAGGTAATATATAATCTTATGGATAACGCGGTAAAGTATTCAGATCCCGGTACAAAAATAAAAATTAAATCCTGGGAAGAAGATCAAAATGTAAATCTCTCGGTTACCGATAATGGTATAGGAATTGGAAAAGAAGATCTTAAAAATATGTTTACCAAGTTTTACAGGGTAAAAGACAAAAGAAAAGAAGATGTTAAGGGTTCCGGGCTGGGGCTTTACCTTGTTAAATACTTTATCGAACTTCACGGTGGTTCTATCAAAGTGGAATCCAAACTAAATGAGGGAACTACCTTTACTTTTACCCTGCCGGTAAAATAGAGACTGTTTAAAAATGATACAGATGTTTCATGTATATAAGTCCTATCAAAAGGATTTTATGGCTCTTTCGGATATCAATCTGAACATAAAAAAAGGCGAATTTGTTTTTATAACAGGACCCAGCGGTGCCGGGAAAACAACTCTTTTAAAACTTATTTTCTGCGGAGAATGGGCTTCAAGCGGTCAAATACTTGTAGACAACTATAATATTGCGAGAATCCCGGAAAAAAGAATACCATACTTAAGAAGAACGGTCGGCGTAGTTTTTCAGGATTTCAAACTTATTCTTAACAGAACGGTGTTTGAAAATGTTGCTTTAGCGCTTGAAATAAT
>CAYYBZ010000052.1:0-9123 GCA_964470285.1 uncultured Oligoflexia bacterium | reverse complement strand
AACTTTCACTGTTATACAGGTAAGATTTGAAACATTTTTATCTGCAGTTGCTGTTCTGTTAATGCCTGAATTTGCGATATTTTTTGGTGAGCATTTAAAAAAATATTTAACCAAATGGGCCTGTTTTGCATTAATAGTATGCTGTCTGGCTTTGTTTATACCTTTAAATATCTTTGATCTTTCTGCGATTTCCAATACAAAAAGACACGCAGGATTCAGCGCTTTTAAGCAGGCTTGCATATTTCTTAAGAATTACGATAAGAAATACGAAGAAAAAAAGTTTTCGGTACTGGCAAAATGGGATTACGGATACTGGATAAATTATTATTGCCAAATGCCCGCTGTAATTACTCCCTTAACCAGCCCCGCAGGAGTTCAGGAAGATTACATAGAATCCTCCAGAATTTTCTATATGAACGATATGGACAAAGTTAAAGAAGAGCTTAAAAAACGAAAGGTGAGATACGTTATATCGATTCTTCCTTCCGGAACCTTTCAAACATTTGGTGAAAATATAGGGTTAAAGAAAACTTATATCTCAGAACAAAACGGCTACACGGTATATGAAAAGCCTATTTTTGATACTTTTGCAGGCAGGCTTTCTTTTGCCGGGAAAGATGCTTTGCCCGAATGGATCAAAATAGTGTATGTTTCGCAAAAGAATGTCAAAGTCGGTGATATTATGCTGCCTTTAATAGTAGCAGGTGAAATTGATAATCAATAAAAATTTATGAGGTAATGCAATGAAATTGGATCTGGTTATACGCTATATGGGAATTATAGTTTTAAAAAAGCAACTGGAACCCGGCGAATATACCGTCGGACGTTCAAAGGATTCGGATATTCTTTTAACTCAAAGCTTTATAAGCAGAAAACACGGTAAAGTATTTTTTAAGGAAGGAAAGTGGTTTTATCAAAGTCTAAAGGCAGGTCTTTCAAAAATAAAAGTTGAGCCGGCAGTTATTGAAGAAAAGAGCATTATAGAGATTGCGGATAATATGGAATTGCTCAGGGAAACTTTTCTTTATGATGCGGATACAAAAATATTCAAAATTAAGATGCCCAGGGCATTTCACTTAAGAATGAGGGCCATGCAAACACGATCGACTATAATAACTGTCGCAATTATGCTTGCCGTTTTAGCAGGTGCCATGGCTTATTTTCTTATCGGCCATCAAAAACCCGGTGATATTAATTCCCTTTTTAATCTTATCAGGCCCAAGGTTGTAGAGCTTGAATTTGTAAGGAATGTGAAGCTTATTGAAGATGTAAAAAAGTATTCAGAGTTGAAAGATAAGGATTTCAAGGAAAATGCCGGTTTCTGTACGGGTTTCATTATTGCTCCAAACGTTGTATTAACCGCGTCCCATTGTCTTCGGTTAAGATCCCTGGCTGAAACCAATGAGGTTTTTCAGGTTAAGGCGCATGACGGAAGCCTCTACAAAGCGAGCAGGGTTTTAGGCTTTAATCCGGAGAGAGATTATCTTTTTATAGAAGTTCCGAATCTTGAGAAATACGGATATCTTAAGCTGAATCCGGCTTATGAAATTGGGCAGAAGGTTTACACTGTAGGAAATGTTCACGGTGAAGGTATTGCCATCAGGGAAGGTATAATGGCGAGCACTACCCAGGACAGAAACAATCCGGATATAGAATATTTAAGGTACTCGGCTGCGGCAAGCCCCGGTAATTCAGGCGGACCTTTAGTAAACGATAAAGGTGAATGCATGGGTATTGTTTTTGCCTCAACATGGACGGAAAACTACAATCTTGCAACGTCAGCTGAATATCTTATTGAAGGTAAAAACAAATACGTTGAAGATTTATCGAAAAAACAGATTGAAATAGATACAAGCAGGATTTTCGGTTATTGGTACACCGCGCTTCTTTATTCTTTCGCATTTCCGGTTCCGTCTATATGGAGGGAAAGACCGGAATATCCAAGACCGCTTGAAAAGCTTAAAGTTAGTGTAACCGTTCCCCGTGAAATAGAGCCGTTCTCAAACGAGCTTACAAATAATTTCCATGAAATGCTGTCATCAGCATACGTTTCAGTTATGGATGTCATGAAGAAAAATGACGAACATGAGGGAAGATGGAGGGATTTCCCGACAAAAAAAATGCCGATGATAGTAACTTCACAGATTGCCTCCAAGACTCAGAAGTATCACGTTTATAACGATATCCCTTATCCCGTTTCAACATCTATTTCATTTCCGATCACAAGATATTCCTATGAACAGAAGGCAAAACTTCTGGATTCAGAGGGATTTACAACTTTCGAAGGGCAAATGGTTTCAGCTGAAATACTTTTACCGAAGGAAGAGGAGCGTAAAGAAAATGAAACAATATCTTACAGGACCTCTACCGACGAGGTTGTTTATTTCCCAACCTCGTATCGGCCCGACTTACAGGTCAAACTTGATTATTCTGGTGAAAGTTACAGGTTTAGCGAAGAAAACGAGATTGAGGATTCAATAATCCTTTCGGATTTCCTGGGCAAAGAGGGCAGGCTATTGAATACGTATCACATACCTTTTATACGTCCCAAATCTCACAGAAATTTCAGATTAAGAGAATTTGAAAACAAGCCTGTCAGGTCTGTAAGAAAGGATCAGCTTGAAAGAAAGTGGGAGATAACGAACTGGGATATACTCGATTCCAGGCTTGATCTTTATTGTCTGAAAATGCCTCAGGGTTACTTATGCTTAAGCAGCTTCTTTGAATTTCCACAATCGCAATCTATGACAAAAATACAAATAGATAATTTCTTGAAATATTCACTGGCGGAACTTATCATAGAACCTATTTTCTGGAGATTAGATCCTCTTATCGAATATTTAGACAATCAAAAGCCTTATTACGATCCTATTTTGTCCGATGTAGAAATTAAAAAGGAAGATTTGGGAACCCTTTCAATAAATTTAAAAACGATGGGAGTTAAATATAATCTTTCAAAGAAAGAGATTCCGTTGATGATAAGCATTTACGGAGGAATTTACGGTGAAAATCCCAAAGAAACAAAATGGGTGGCAACAGGATTCGAGGCCTATTATCAAAAACCCGAAAAGAGAATCTGCGGATCAGGGGTTGATTTTAAGAATAAGTCTTTTACGTATATTCTGAAAGAATATCGTGATTTTAAGGAAAACACCAAAAAGAAGAAAGAACTTGAGAAAAAGGGCATTAACATTAAAGAGGGCCCGAAGATAAGAATTACTGAGGCAAAACTCGGAGCAGAAAAAAGACCGAGCCAAATATACTCTTTCTGCGGTAAACTCGATAAGCGTTCGGGTAGAAAAACTTACGATCTTGATTTTTACAAGCTAAAACCTTTCGATGTGAAATATAGTATCAGGTAAAATTAAGCAGGATCATTGACTTTTTAAGTTTTTTATGTAAAAAAGCTACGAGCTCCTATCGTCTAGCGGCCCAGGACGTAGCCCTCTCAAGGCTAAAACACGGGTTCGAGTCCCGTTAGGAGCGCATAATATATATGTTTGATACTTTTAAATTCTTCGCCAAACTTTTTAAAGAATCCTTAAAAGAAAACGGTTTTTCTTTTTTTCCCGCTTTTTTTTCCCTTATTGCAAACAAGGTATCTTTAGAAAAGTTAAGAAATACAGGCCCTCTAAAACCCAAAAAATCCAAATTTTATGTACCGGAGCGGATAATCGAATCTAGCGATTTAAATAATTTTAAAAACGGCGGCAAAATAGACGCTTCCTACGGTAAGTATGAAGAGAGAAAAAAATCATACTTGCATCATCTAGTTTGCAATACAAACGACACATTAATGAAAGGTATAGCAAAAACCCTTCTTAAGGAGACAGTTCAAATAAAAGATGGCACGGTAAATAAATACTGCAAAAGGCTAAATGAGAGGCTGGATTGCGCCGATTTCTATGCAGTTGTAGTAGCTTTCGCTTTGCATATTCATAAAACAACGCCTTTCTTAAGCGAAAAACAATTCAAGATGCTCAAAAGAGCCCTTTTAGGTTTCAAATTCTGGATCGATGAACCGGGATTTTCAAAAATGATTTTCTGGACCGAAAACCATCAGATACTTTTTAATACATGTGAATTATTTGCAGCCGAACTCTTCCCTGACGAAATATTCACAAATAACAGAAAGGACGCCTCAGGACATAAGGAACATGCGAACAAACTTATTCTTGAGTGGATGGATAGGAGAAACAGATGGGGGTATTACGAATGGGCATCTTCCGAATATTTTGATAAGGATTTAGCCGCGCTTATTCTTCTTGCTGAGGCTCAGGATGAACAGATTTCTGAAAGTGCAAAAATATCACTGGATATTTTACTGCTCGTTATTTCTTTCGATCTTTTTTACGGCTGCTGTACTTCCACTCACGGAAGAATCTATACCAAGGAGATTCTTGTCGGCAATAACTCGAATCTTTCATCCATAATTAAAGTGATATGGGATCAGCAGAATTTTAATGAAGAAGAATGTCTCTCCGCACTCATGCTTGCGGCATGCACGAAATATAAACCTTCAGAAATCATTATGGAACTCGGTCAGTATAACGGTGAGCTGCTGACATATGAGAAAAGCGGCATTTCCGATAAAACATTAGAGAGCATAATAAAAGATTATCCGGATGACCGTAAGATAATGTGCGTATGGGAATCGGGTGGATTTTCAAACAGAAATTACCTGAATTATTTTATAAGGTTTGCTGACAAATGGAATTTATGGGAACATCCGTTCCTGGAACTTTCCGGAAATTTAAACAGGGTAGTTCCGAGAAAAGCGGACCTTAAAAAAATTACCGAGGGATTGGATCTGGAGCCGGACAGAATTTACATGGGGGAGGTAAATAAGGTTACGCATAAAACCGCAGATTATATGCTCAGCTCGGCTCTCGACTATATGCCCGGCAAAATGGGCAATCAGCATCACATCTGGCAGGCTACACTTAGCCCTTATGCAATCGTTTTTACTTCTAATCCGGGTTCCTTTGATGAATTGAATCCGGAGATATGGCCTCATAGTGTCAACTTTTGTGAATTAAATGCATACAGTCAAAGTAAAAATCTGACGCCGAATTACTGGGTTGGTCAGAACCGGTATCCAAGAGTCGCCCAATACAAGAATCTTGCAATTATACTTTACAATATCGATACCAAAAAGGCTGTGGGAGAGAGCAGGGTTTTTGATTTTACACATATCTTTTTTCCCAGGTGGTCTTTTGACGAAGTACTGGAAGAGGGATTATGGATATTTGGAAGGGTTAATGAAGGGTACATCGCGTTTTATTCAAGCCGGCCTTATGAACAGATGAATATTGATGAAAAATATAAATATGATTTGAAGGTAAACGGAACAAAAAACATTTATATATGCCAGATGGGTTCCAGAAAAGAATTCGGGAGTTTTGATTCATTTGTTAGTTCAATTCTGCGGGCAAATCTTGAGATTAAGATTGAAAAACTTAATGTCAATTTTACAGCGCCGAAAGTAGGGAAAGTCTCATTTTCATGGGAAGGGGATTTCTTTCTGGATGAGCAAAGAATACCCATGTCCCGCAGCGGCAGGATTGAAAACAGTTTCTGTAGATCGGAATACGGCTCAGGAAAATATGAAATTATCTTCGGTAACAAAAAGCTGGTTCTCGATCATCAGAAAAAGCAAAGACGCATAGAACTACTTAACAGGGCCGAAATTACCCTCTAGCATCCTTGCAAGTGGTTTTGTTGTTTCAATGTTGTTCAGGATTATTTTGACCGCAGCCGTTATCGGAACCGCCAGAAAAAGCCCCGGTATTCCCCAAACGAGTCCCCAGAACATAAGAAACATCAGAACTGTTACCGGATGCAGTCCCATGGCTTTACCCATCAATCTTGGCTCTATAAG
This sequence comes from uncultured Oligoflexia bacterium, assembly GCA_964470285.1. GTDB lineage: Bacteria > Bdellovibrionota_G > CAYYBZ01 > CAYYBZ01 > CAYYBZ01 > CAYYBZ01. The sequence goes on along the minus strand of CAYYBZ010000052.1, from coordinate 3,242 downwards.
ATTGCCCACAGAGAACTGAATCGCCCCGGTCAGTCCCAAAATCAGGAATAGCTCCCACCCGGGTCCGAACTGTAAGAGAATTACCGGTACAGGTATAACGGTCGCAATTATAGAGCCTATGTTGGGAATAAAGTTTAAAAGAAATACTAAAACTGCAAACATGAAAGCCAGATCGACTCCGAATATCAAAAAAATTATTCCGATAGCGACGGCTGTTATTGACGATGTGAGAAGCTTAACGTTGATATATTTTGAAATTTTTCCCTGAATTTCATTTATCAGTCTGTTTTCTCCGGTTCTGGATCTTGTTCCGGTGATCATGAAAAGCATAAATACTATTATAAGAAGGAAATTGCTGATTATGGAAAAAACCGTACCGCTTACGTTTTTCGCAAGCGAGAATAAGGGCATATCTGTCAGATAATCCTTAATTTTAGCTGCGTCTAAATCCATCCCAAATTTAGAAGAAAAGACGGAAGCGTCTCTAACGAAGTCGTTTACCTTTATTCGATATTGGTCGGTGCTTTTAAGAAAATCATTAGCCGAGTTGTATATGAGTATTGCAAGTCCGAAGGCCAGACAAAGGAACAGAAGTATTGACAATATCATAACAAATATTTTTGAAAGTTTTAGTTTGGTTTTAATGAAATCAAAAAGAGGGATCAGGGCAGAATAAAAGAAAACGGCAATTATAAAAGGAACAAGTATTATCTTTGTATATATAAAAATTACTGCCAGGGATACAAATGCCAGTATAATAAGACTTACGGACACTATTTTTGATTGTTCCTGCATTTTTTACCCTTACGATTACGTATGGATAATAGAAAAACGATGTACATAGGTCAAGAAAAGGATTTTTATGAATTTTGGAAATCTTTGCTTATAAAATGCCTGTGTAGAATCTGTAAGCCGAGAATATGATTGATAAGGGCATCTTTTCTGGTAAGTGAAACCCGGTCTACATCGTTTTTATAATCGTCTATAAATTTGATGATTTTTTTCTCATCGAATATTCCTGCATCTTTAACGGCTGAAGGATTGGCATATTCATTTAAAAGGTCCTCCAGAGCCTGTGCTTTCTTTTGTTCGGTATGTCCGGGAGGGGCCATGAAAGCAAATTTTTCTCTTTTATAAAGTACTTCAGGCAAAATGTTTTTCATCGCTTCGCGAAGAATATATTTTTCAATATTTCCCTTTATCCTTAATTCAGGCGGGATGGTTCTGGCAAGCTCGGCAACATGGTGATCAAGAAAGGCCGGGCGTGATTCCATAGCATTTGCCATATCCACCCTATCGCCTCCCCAATTGAGTATCTGACATTCAAGCATGGTTTTTATCCATGTATACTGCGCAATATCAAGAGGATGTCTCCCGTTTATCTGCTCTTTATCAAGAGATTGTGCTATCGCCTGTATCGGATCGTAATTTTTTATATCTCTATTTATATCTTCATTTAGAAGAGGTCTTGCTATTTTAAGTGTGTTTATCCAGGGTTGAATCCATGACGGTGTAAAGCCGCATAGTTCATCAAAACTTATGTGATTGGATTGCTTTTCCGCTAGTATGGCTCCCTTGAATATTTGATTGCTCTTATCAAGGGCAAGGCGGTAGGATTTTTCTTTTTCAGGTGAAAGTCCCTTAAGTCCGTGTATGAACATATCACGCTTGAAAGCAGGGTACCCTCCGAATAGTTCATCCGCTCCTTCTCCTGTAACTACAACTTTGTAACCGCATTCGTGAACTCTCCTGCTCATGCAATACTTCGCAACTCCCAGCGTGTTATAAAAAGTTCTTTCCGAATGCCACAGGGTTTTTACATAATTCTCCCCGTAAAGATCGTCCGCTTTTAAATAAAGTATTTCCTGGTCGGCACCGGTTTTCTCAGCCATTTCCTTTGCTATCGAAGATTCATCATAATCGGAATGATCAAAACTTATAGTAAAAGCCTTAACAGGTGATTGCTGTGTCGCTGAAGCAAGACCAAGCATAGAACAGCTGTCTATGCCTCCCGAGAGATAACAGCCTACCGGAACATCCGCCTCGAGTCTGTGGCGTACGGCCTCTAAAAGTTCGTCCCTGACACCGGTTTTATAAATATTTTCATCTTTTACATCTAAATGTGCATCTGCATGAGGGAAATTCATGTCCCAATACTTACTCTCGGAAGTATCCAGACAATTTCCGTTTTTTTTGAAAATAACCATGTGTCCGGGTTTAACGGCATTAATATTTTTAAAGAGAGTGGTTCCGGGGACCATTGTATGCATAAGCTGATGGAGAATCGCTTCGCTGGAAAATTCCGGAGTAACTTCATTATTGCAGATAATGGCTTTTATCTCCGAACCGTAAAAGACCTTATTTTTGTTAATGCAGTAATAAATGGGTTTTATTCCGAATCTGTCCCTGGCCAGGATGAGTCTTTCTTTTTCTTTATCATAAAGCGCTATGGCAAACTCACCTCTTAAATGATTTACGAAATCCAGTCCGTACTTTCTATACAGATGAAGGGCTATTTCACTGTCAGACTTGGTTTTGAATTGATTCCCTTCACAGATAAGTTCGCTTCTGATTCTCTTGTAATCGTATATCTCTCCGTTTGTAGTCAGAACCTGGGCCTTTCCCGGACCGTATAACGGCTGTCCGCCTGTTTTCAAATCAATGATCGATAGTCTGGCGTGACCCATGGCGACGCCCTGCTTTTTATCGAAATAAAAGCCCTTACCGTCCGGACCTCGGTGATTCAAAACACCTATCATTTTCTCAAGATTTTTTATGGACGTATCGTTTAACCCTTCAGTCGAATAAAATCCTGCAATACCGCACATTTTTTATATCTCCCAAATTATAAAATTAATCCATTAAACAACGGGTATATTCTCAGGAAGTCTGTCAAATCTGTCGAGTATGCTAATAAGCAGTGCCTGTCTTATGAAAACAGCGCCGTGAGCCTGCGTAAAATACAGATTATGATCCGTATTATCAAGTGTTGTGCTCAATTCATCGAGTCGGGCCAAAGGATGAAGTACGACGGCATCTTTTTTAAGATTGGAACCTTTATGCAATTTAAACCTGGAATCAAGAGTTCTGTACCCGTCTCCAAGAAATGCAATCGAGTTCATGTATATTACGTCAAGATCGGATAGTACTTCGTTAATGTCGTTGGTTATAACCGGCGTCACGTTTGTATTTTTCAGTTTTTCAGTAACTACTCCCCCCAGCGGATCGGCCATCTCGGAGAT